>JBILGF010000001.1:0-27053 GCA_044351195.1 Burkholderiales bacterium | reverse complement strand
AGCGTGTCGAGCGGATCGGCGCGGTCGCGGCTCAGGTGCTTCACCGCTGCACCGGCCAGCGCCTCGAACCACGGCCGGCCGGCGTCGGCCAGCGCCTCGGTGCGATAGAACACCTCGAGCCGCGAGGCGACCTTGCCGGGATGCACCTGCAGCGTCGCGCGTGTCACGCCGTCGGCACCCGCCGACAGCCGCGTCCAGCCACCATCGCCGTCCGGCTCCAGTTCCGTGCAGCTGTCCAGTGCGGTATTCAACGCCGCCGCATCGACCACCCGGTAGTGGTCGGTAACGAACAGCAGCGGTTCACCGGTCGCCTCGTCGCGCAACTCTGACGGATCAACCGGGATCAGCACATGATCGAGCCAGATCGCCATGATCGCCCAGCCCTGCTCGTAGATGCGCTCCTCGGGCGGGATATCCTCGTGCGCGAGGTGCTCGCGCACCCCGTCGATCGCATGGCCTGCACCGAGTTCCGGGAACGGATACACCGCACCGGACAGTTCGTACCGGTCGCCCAGGCTCAGCACACGGCAGCCCAGCAGCAGGCCGGGATCGGCGGAATCGGACAGGGCGACGTCATGCACGAACACCGGTGTCGCGCCCGGGTCCAGCGCATCGACCAGGGTGACACCCTCGCGCGCAGTCACGTCGGTCACGTAGTAGAGGCCCAGCGGCTGGCTGCCGAGCTGGCGCACGAACGCGCGCTGCGCCGGGTTGAACGGCGGGCCGCCCTCGGCCAGCACCAGCGCATTGAGCGGCTGCACCTGCCTGCCGATCTCGATCGCGCCGGCAGCGAGCATCCACTCGTTGACGTTGACCAGGATCTGCTGCATCAGCTGTGGATCGACATCCTCGGGATGCGGCCCGTCCTCGGGCCAGAGGTCTTCGAACAGCAGGTCGGTCGTCTCGCGCTCGAGCGTCTTGCGGTGACGGTTGCCGATCCAGTCGAGCGCCCGGCGCACGGCACCCGCGTGAGAGCCGTCGCCAGCCTCGTCCGGTGCCGGATCGCGCCCGTGGCAGAGCTTGAACTTGCGCCCGCTGCCGCAGGGACAGGGTTCGTTACGGCCGGGTCTGCTGCTCATGCGATGTGCCTTCGCGGCCGCGGGTGGGGAGGGCCGGATGTTCCGGGTTAGCGGCGCGGCGCGCAAGCGGGGGGATGGAGAAATGGCGGGGGAGCCGTGGGGGAGGAGAACGACAGGACGAACAGACGTCGGTACCAGTTGACATTCTATCTAGATATATTTTATTGTTCAGTATATTGAAAGCTTTCGGCCATTTGCCATGCAGAAAACCGCCATCGATCCCGCCGTACTGCGCGCCGCTGCGGGCAAGGCGGTGTCCGCACTCAAGGTGCTCGCCAACGAAGATCGGCTGCTGCTGATGTGCCAGCTGTCGCAGGGCGAAGCCTGCGTCGGCGAACTCGAGGAAGCGCTGGGCATCCGCCAGCCGACGCTGTCGCAGCAACTGGGCGTGCTGCGCAACGAAGGCGTGGTGAGCACCCGGCGCGACGGCAAGCAGATCCACTACCGCGTCGCCGATCCGGCGATGCTGGAGATCCTCAAGGTTCTGTACACGCTCTACTGTCCGAAGGACTGAAGCCATGGGCATCGACTGGAATTCATTCACCCCGGCCACCGCTGCCGCCGGTGGCGTGCTGATCGGACTGGCCGCGGCGATCCTCCTGTTCTTCAACGGCCGCATCGCCGGCATCAGCGGGGTGGTCGGCGGGCTGCTCGTGCCCGTGCGCAGCGACATCGGCTGGCGCGCAGCGTTCGTGGCCGGCCTGGTGGCGGCACCGATCGCCTGGCTGTTGCTGTCGCCTGTCCCGCAGGTGCAGATCGATGCGTCGTATGGCGCGCTGGTGGCCGCCGGCCTCCTGGTCGGCATCGGTACCCGATACGCGTCCGGCTGCACCAGCGGACACGGCGTATGCGGGCTGTCCCGCCTGTCGCTGCGCTCGCTGGTCGCGACCCTCACTTTCATGGGCGCCGGGTTCGTCACGGTGTTCCTCGTCCGCCACCTGTTCGCCTGACCGCACCCGGAGCCCGCACCATGAAGCCGTCTTTTTCTGCACTCGTCGCCGGGCTGGTCTTCGGGCTGGGCCTGATCCTGTCCGGCATGGCCAACCCGGCCAAGGTGCTGGGCTTCCTCGACCTCGCTGGCCGCTGGGACCCTTCGCTCGCCTTCGTGATGATCGGCGCGATCGCCGTCGGGCTGGTGGCCTTCGGGCTCGCCCGCGGCCGCACGCGGTCGCTGCTCGGCGAGCCGATGCGCATGCCGACTGCAACGCAACTCGACCGCCGACTCGTCGGCGGCAGCCTCCTGTTCGGCATCGGCTGGGGCATCGCGGGGTTCTGCCCCGGGCCCGCGCTGGTCGCGCTCGGGATGGGCGAGACGAAGGCAGCCGTGTTCGTGCTGGCCATGCTGGCCGGCATGGGCATCCATGCGCTGCTCGAGCGCAAGCCGGACGGCGCGCCGATCTCGGTGGCGCCGTGAACGTATCCATGCGCGTATCCAGCCCGGACGCTGAGCCGCAGGCAGGGGCATAGAACGACCCATCGTCCAACCGCGCACCGCCCCAGCGCCATTGTGAGGAGTCACTGCATGCAACCCCTGAAGCCGCGAACCGACCAGACCGCCGCGCCCCCCGACACCTGCGGGGACACGTCGCGCCGACGATGGATGCAGGCGCTGCTGCTCGCGCCGGCGGCCGCCGCCGCCACCGGCACGCCGGCGAAGGTGCGCGCCTCGGTCCGCACCAGCGCGCATGTCGTGATTGCCGGCAGCGGCCTGGGCGGCATCGCGGTCGCCGCACGGCTGGGCAAGCTGCTCGACGGGGTGAAGATCACCATCGTCGACGCCAAGGAAGAGCACAACTACCAGCCGGGATACACGCTGGTGGCCACCGGCGTGTGGCCGATGGCCAAGGTACGCGAGCGCAATGCCGACCTGCAGCCGGGCCGCGTCGAATGGGTGAAGGAGATGGTCGCCACCTTCGAACCGGAATCGAACAGCCTGACTACCGCCAGCGGCAAACGCATCGCCTACGACTACCTCGTGGTCGCCACCGGCGTTCACCTCGACTACGCACAGATCGCCGGCATGGACGTATCCGCCATCGGCAGCAACGGCCTGGCCAGCGTCTATCCCAGCCCACAGGCGGCCGAGGCCACGTGGCGCGCAATGCAGGCATTCACCCGCACCGGTGGCGAGGCACTGATGACGCTGCCGGCAACACCGCTCAAGTGCGCGGGTGCCCCGCTCAAGATGACCTTCATGCTGCGCGACCGGCTGCGCCAGGCCGGCATGCTCGAGAAATCACGCATCACCTTCGAGTCGGCGCTGGGCAACGTGTTCGGCGTGCCCACGGTCAACGAGAACGTGCTCTCGCGCTGGAAGGCGCTGGGCATCGGCGTCGAGTTCAACCAGCGTATGGAATCGATCGATATCGGCGCACGTCGCGCCACCTTCGTTGCCGCTGATGGCTCGAAGCAGGAGAAACCCTACGACTTCATCCATGTGGTGCCGCCCACGCGCGCCCCCGATGCAGTGCGCAACAGCGACCTCGCCGCGAAGCAGGCCCCGTTCGCCGCTGGCGGCTGGCTCGAGGTCGACAAGTCGACGCTGCAGCATCGCCGCTATCCGAACGTGTTCGGCATCGGCGACGTCAACGGCACGCCGCGCGGCAAGACCGCGGCCACCGTGAAGAAGAGCGCCCCGGTAGTCGCGCACAACCTGTCCGAGGTGATCGCGGGACGCCCGCCCAACATGACCTTCGATGGCTACACGTCCTGCCCGCTGATCACCCGGGAAGGTTCCGCGATGCTGATCGAGTTCGACTATGAAGGCCGGCTGGTGCCATCGCTGCCGATGATCTCTCCCCTGCAGGACAGCTACCTCGCATGGCTGATGAAGGATCGCCTGCTCAAGCCCGCCTACCTCGCCGTTGCACGCGGCCGCGTCTGAAAGAGGAGAACACCATGTACGAGATCTGGCTTGCAATGAACATCGTCTGGGAAATCGCCATGAGCATCTGGCCCGCGCTGCTGGTCGCCGCGCTGGCCTGGATCGCGCTGGTCGTGGTCGCGCTGCGCCGGCCCGGGGCGCGCTGGGGCGCAGGGCTGGGTACCGCCGTGCTCGCCGGCATCGCGGTCATGGTGGTGTCGGTACTCGTCGTGCCCTACCTCACGAAGTCCTCGCTCGCAGAGATGGGCTACTGGGTCGACTGGGCGAACCTCGCCGCGATCGGCGCAGGGTTCGGGGCGATCGCGGCGGCGTATGTGTGGCCGGTAGCGGCGATGCGCGGGCGGGCCGCCGGCGCGCGCTGACCGGGGATCGCTGCAGGGCGTCGCGAGTATCGACGTCCTGGGCTACGTCCTGGTCGGCGACCGGCAGGCGCGAACGTCAGGCGCGAACGTCAGGCGCGAACGTCAGGCACGAACGTCAGGCGCGACCGATCGCCCGCGCTGCCACGCCCAGGTCGCGCCACGCGTCCGGGTGGCAGGTGAACAGCAGTACCTGGTGGCGCCCGGCTGCATCGAACAGCACGCGCTTCATCCGTTCCAGGCGCTGCAGGTCGCTGTGCACCAGCGCATCGTCCAGGATCACCAGCGTCGGGCGCCCGGCCTCCTGCAGAAGGTCGGCATAGGCGAGCCGGGTCAGCACGCCCATCTGCTCGCGTGCGCCGTGGCTCAGGTCAGCGACCGGGCCCGACGGCTCGCCCGGGTTGTCGGGACGGGTGAGCAGCGCGGGCAGCAGGTCTTCGCCGATCTCCAGCGCCGCCTTCGGGAACAGCAGCCGGATGTAGTGGTCGATGCGTGCCTGCAGCGGTGCGCGCATGCGGCGGGTGAGGTCCATGCGCTTCGCCTCGAGCCGGTCGAGCAGGAGGTCGAGCGCACGCGCGCGCAGGTCGAGTTCGCAATGGCGGCGCAGCGCCGCTTGCGCGCGTACCGCGAGGCCGGCGCGAGCTTCCTCGAAGCCCTGGGCGCCCGCCTCCTCGAGCTTGCCCCGCAGCAGGGTGATCTGCGCCTGCCGGTCGTCGTGCGCACGCCGCGCGAGCTCGGCACTGAGCCGGAAGCGCTCCACCGACTGCTTCAGCATCTCGGGCTGGGCACCCTCGATCGCATCGGTCGTGGCCGCGATCGATGCGCGCAGCGCGTCCTGCTCCGCACGCGTGGACAGCAGCTGGCCGCCCGCCTCGGTCTGCCGCGCCTGGCGGCCCGGTGCATCGAGGCGCGCCGTCAGCGCGCGATGTTCGCGCACGGCCGCTTCATGCTGCTCGTGCGCGACCAGCCGTGCCTGCCTTGCCTCGGCAAGCTGCGCGGCGAGCGTATCGGCATGCAGCTTCGCCGCCGCATGGCGCGCCTCGGCTTCGGCGAGCGTCGGTGCGGCCAAGTCGCCGTGCTCGCCTGAAGCACGGCCGAGCGTGGCGAGCCGATCCAGTGCTGTCTGCCGGCGCGCGCGCTGCGTGGCGAGCTCTGCCTGCAGCGCGTCGATGCCCTGCGGTGCGAGACTGTCCACGGCCGCCTTCGCCAGCGCGGCATCCTGCGTCGCCTGCCGATGGGCGGCCAGCCGGGCCTCGGCATCGGCCAGGCTCGCCACGCCGCAGCGCCGAAGCAGGTCGTGGTGGGCGGCCTGCCGGTCGGCCTCGTCGCGCACGAGCGCGGGGAGCGAATCGCCGCCGGGCAGGATCTCGAATCGACCGGTGCCCGGCACGTCGATGATCGTGGCCGCGCCGATCAGGCGCTCGCCGCTGCCGGCCAGGGGTACGCCGTCGAACGTCGCGGACGCGCCGTCCACGATGTCGAAGCGGATACGGGTGGCGGCCGCCTGCTGCCGGATGCGCAGCGCATCGAGCGTACGCGACTGCTCGCGCAGCCGGTCCACGTCCGCCGCATCGATTGCCGTCGCCGCCGCCTGTTCGCGCAGCCCACCGATGCGCAGTTGCCCCGCGTCGCAGCGCTGCAACCGCGCTTCCAGTTCGTCGATGCGCGCGGCCGATTCGCCCACGCGCAGCGAGAGCTCATCGTGCAGGTCGCGCTGCCGGGCGCGGTCGAGCTCGGTGGCGGCGGCGAGGCAGAGGGCATCAGCCCGGGCCTGTGCGGTTGCACGCCGCTGCTCGATCTCGGCAGCGCTTTCGAGCCGCTGCGCGGCATCGGCCAGCCCGTGCTCGCGCTGCGCCAGCGTCCGGCGCTCTTCGTCGAAGGCGGCCAGCTGCTGCTCGATCAGCCGCACGCGCGCATCGGCCTCGCGCAGCGCCACGGTGTCGGACTCGAGCCGGCGCCCCAGCGCCTCGCATCCGGCGAGCGCCTGTTCAGCCGCGTGCTGCTGGTTGCGCAACGACTCCCAGGGCTTGCCCGCGGCCTCGACCGCGTGCTCGGCCTGCAGCGCGGCGAAGCGGTCGACCTGCTGGCGCCAGGTGTCGATGCGCGCGTCGATCTCCTGCAGGCGAGCCTGCGACTCGTCGCGCACGTCGATCGCCTTCTTCAGCTCGCCGGTCGGCCGGCCGGTTCCCGGGGTGAGCAGCAGCTCACGCTCGCTGCGCACCTTCGCGATCAGCGCATCGCCCTGGGTGCTGGCGACTTCACCGACCGATGACTCGAGCGCGGTACGCAGGTGGTCGGCCGCATGCTTCACCGAGTCCCGGATCTCCGGTGCCTGACCCTGCTCGATCCACAGCAGGCCGGGGATGCCCCAGAGCTCGGGACGGCTCGCGCCCTTGGCCGGGAAGCTGAAGCCGAGCAGTGCGGCCAGATGCTGTTCCGCATCCTCGCCGTCGAGCCGTTTCGTGCCGTGCTGCAGTTCGCAGCGCCTGCGCTGCAGGAACGACTTGCGCAACTGGTAACCGGTGCCGCCGGCGGTGAAATCGAGCTCGATGGTCGGTGTCGCGGACGAGTCGCCCCAGGGCCGCAGATCCTCGACCGTGGACGAACGATGCCGCTCGAAGAACGCGGCGCGGATGGCGCGCACCAGCGTGCTCTTGCCCGCCTCGTTCGGACCGACGAACAGGTTGAGACCGGGCTTGATGTCGTCGATCTCGAACGGCTGGCGGAACTGGCGCAGCTGCTCGACCTTGAGCCGCTGCAGCCTCATGCGGCGGGCGTCCGCTCGCGCCCCTCGAGCAGCAGCGTGGCGAGCAGCCCGAGCGCATGCGCGGCGACCGCCGCCGACTCGGGCTGCGCACCGTCGGACTGCGCATCGCGCAGCTCGGCGATCACGTCGCCGAGGTAGCCGTCGGCATCGAGGGCCACGATGTCTTCCGCGGTCGGCATCAGCCGCAACGCAGAGAGGTCCACCTGCAGGTGGCGCACACCGGCATCGGCCATGCCGATCGCCGCACGCAGGCGTACCAGCCCGGGCCGGTCGACCAGCCCAGCCAGCGGCAGCGCGACCACGTCCGAAGGCTGCGCGGCCGCGAGCCTGTCGGCGACCTGTTCGACGTCGCTCGCAACCGACAGCGACGCCTCCAGCATGCACCAGCGATGACGTCCGGTGTCGAGCCGGGTCACCAGCGGCAGTGCGCCGGGCGCTTCGATGTCGACCAGCAGCGCATGGCCGGGCTCGTTGTCCCTGAAGCGGTCCTGCTCGGGCGTGCCGCTGTACCAGGTACGCGCATCGACCTGCCGGCAGCCATGCCAGTCGCCGAGCGCGAGGTAGTCGAGCCGCGCCAGCCGCGCCCGGTCGGCGCCGATCGGGTTGGGCGAATCGATCGCCTCGGCAAGCAGGCCCTGCACGCAGCCATGCGCAAGGCCGATGCGCAGCAGACCGTCGGGCGTCTTGCGGTCGCCGAACCATGCGGTGAGGTCGTCGTAGGTATGGCGCTGGGTCAGCGGCGCGGCGAGCGCGACGAAGCCCTGCTGCGGGAATTCGAGCACGCCGGCCTGCAGCGCGAGACAGGCGTTCGGCGGAACTGCGCCGATGCGTTGCGCGCAGGTCCAGACGCTTTCTGCCAGCGCGGCGTCATGGTTACCCGGGATCATCACCCAGGGCCCGGCGTAGCCTGCAAGTTGCGCGAACAGCCGGCGGATGGTGCGCTCGGACACCGCCTGCGCGTCGAACACGTCGCCGGCCACCAGCACCGCATCGACGGCATGCTCGGTCGCCAGGCGCGCGAGCGTTGCCACCGCGTCCAGGCGTGCCTCGGCCAGCAGCACGCCATTTTCATGCGGCATCTGGGTGTACTGGCGGCCGATCTGCCAGTCGGCGGTGTGCAGGAAGCGCGGCATCGGGCTACTCGGGCTTGATCCCCACGGCCTTGACCAGCTTCGCATACTTGGCGATCTCGTCGCGCAGGTACTGCGCGAACTCGGCAGGACGCGCGGTAGTGAACGGAACGATGCCGAGCACGTGCAACCGGTCCTTCACGTCGGGCAGCGACAGTGCGCGGGCGATCTCGACGTTGAGCGTGTCGATGATCGGTGCCGGTGTCCCGGCCGGCGCGATGAACGAGTACCAGTTGTCGATCGCGAAGCCCGGCAACCCGGATTCGGCGACGGTCGGCAGGTCGGGGAACAGGTCCGAGCGCGCCGCAGAGGTATTGGCGATTGTTCGTATCTTGCCGCTCTTCATGTGGCTGGCGGCAGTGGACACGGTCGCGAAGATCAACTGCAGGTTACCGCCGACCAGATCGGTCATGGCCGGCCCACCGCCCTTGTAAGGTACATGCTGCATGCGTACGCCCGCCATCATCGAGAACAGCTCGCCGGCCAGGTGATCGGCACGCCCGGCGCCGGAAGACCCGTAGTTGAGCTTGTTCGGGTTGGCACGCGCGTAGGCGGCGAGGTCTTTCACCGAGTGGACCGGTAGCGACGGATGCACCACGAGCACGTTGAGCGCCGATACCGCGCGCAGGATCGGCGCAAAGTCTTTCAGCGGATCGTAGGGCAGCTTCGCGTGCAGGCTCGGGTTCACCGCGAGCGGCCCGACGCCGCCCTGCGAGATCGTGTAGCCGTCCGGAGTGGAGCGGGCCAGCAACTCGAGGCCGACGATGCCACCGGCACCCGAGCGGTTGTCCACCACGACCTGCTGGCCGAGGCGCTCGGAGAGCTTCTGCGCGACCAGCCGCGAGGTGATGTCGGCACCGCCGCCCGGTGCCACCGGCACGATCATCCGGATCGGCCGGACAGGCCAGGCCTGGGCGCAGGCCGGTGGCGCCAGCAGGGGTGTGACCAGCACTGCCGGCACGATCAGGCCGAGGGCTCGGGACAGCAGGGACACAGGATGGCAATAGGGCATCAGGGGACCTCGGGCAAGGGATGCCGGTGGTGCGCCAGCATGGAGGAAACCGCTGGAGATTGGGGCGCACCGGCGCATGCTGTCAACGTCCGGCAGCCGGGGTTGCGTCGCGCTCGCCGAGATCCCAGAACAGGCCCGTCATCAGCTGAAGCCCCTCGCGCAGGACCGGCGCCAGCACATGCTCGTCGGGCGCATGCTGCGAGCAGCCGGCATACGAATGCGGCACCCACAGCGTCGGCAGCCCCAGCACCTCGGCAAAGCAGTCGTTGGGCAGCGACCCGCCGATGTTGGGCAGGATCGCAGGGCGCGCACCCGTCGTGCGCGCCATCGATTCCGCAGCCCAGGTAACCCAGGGATGCTTCGGATCCATCCGCGTGGCCTGCATGAAGCTCGCCCGTGCCGGAGCGACGCGCACCATCGGATAACCCTGCGTATCGAGGTGGCTGCGCAGCACCGGCACGAAGGTCTCGGGGTTGCAACCGGCGACGAAGCGCACCTGGCAGGTGGCAGTCGCGCGGCCGGGGATCGCGTTCACCGGGTTGTCCGGGTTGCCGGTGCGAAACGCGAGCACCTCGAAGGTATTCCACGCGTAGAGCTTCTCGGCAGCCGTCAGCCCGGGCTCGCCCCAATGCTCGTCGATCGACGGCTCGCCGGGCTCGGGGCGCGGCGCGCAGTCGACCAGCGCCTCGCGGATGGTGTCCGGAATGCCCTGCGGCAGCAGGCCGGGGACCTGTACCTTGCCGTCCCGGGTGACGATGCTGGCCAGCGCATGGGCGAGGAGGATGCCCGGGTTGGCGAGCAGCCCGCCCCAGTTGCCGGAGTGGTGCGCACCCTCGCGCAGGTCGATCGAGAAGTCGAGGTTCATCACCCCGCGTGAGCCGAGGTAGAGGGTGGGCTGGTGTGCCGACAGCCTCGGGCCATCCGATGCGATCAGCACGTCGGCCTTCAGTCGCTCGCGATGCTGCGCGCAGAACTGACGCAGCCCGGGCGAGCCGGTCTCTTCGCCCGTCTCGAGCATGAAGCGGGCATTGAAGCCGAGCCGCCCGCGCTCGGCGATGACCATGCCGAGCGCGGCCATGTTGATCGAGTGCTGGGCCTTGTTGTCGGCGGCACCGCGCCCGTACCAGCGATCGCCCTCCTGCGTCAGCACCCAGGGCGACAGGCCGTCCCGCCACTGGCCCGCGAGGCCGCGAATCACGTCGCCATGCCCGTAGCAGAGCATCGTCGGCAGCATGGGATCCTCGATCCGCTCGGCCAGCAGGATCGGACCCGTACCCGGCACCGGGTTGGGCAGGATCTCGACGGCAAAGCCCATCGCCTCGAACGCGGGGGCCATCTCTTCGCGCAGGTAGGCTTCGAGGTGCGGGTGGCTTTCCGGCACCTGGCTCTCGGTGCGGATGGCGACACGGCGCGCGAGGTCCTCGATGAAACGGCCTTCGTCGAAGTGGCTCGTTGCGCGGGAGATGGCCGATTCTCGGGTCATGTGACGGCTCCGGATACGATCGGACCAATACGGTACAGGCTTCGGGCTCCGGCCGTCAGCGCAGCTGCAGGTCCACCTTGCCGCGCAGCGCGACGAACTGGGCGATCTGCGCGCGCAGGAAGGCATCGAACGCCTGCGGCGTGCCCTGGACGAGCTCGGCGCCTTCCTCGCCGAGCGCTTCGCGCACCGCGGGCTCCCCCGTGGCTGCATTGACCGCCGCGTTGAGCCGGTCGATCGCCACCCTTGGCGAGCCACGCGGCAGCAGCACGCCGTACCAGGAGGACATGTCGAAGCCGGGTACGCCCGACTCGGCGAAGGTCGGCACGCCAGGCAGTGCCGGGGACCGCCTGGCGGTGCTCACGGCCAGCGCCCGCAGCCGCCCGTTGGCGATGTGCGGGTTCACCGACAGCGGGCCGAGCAGTGCCATGTGGACCTCGCCCGAGAGCAGCGCGACGATCGACGGCGCGGCGCCCTTGAAGTTGACGTTCACCATGTCGACCTTCGCCGACAGCTTGAGCATCTCCAGCCCGAGCTGCGACACGCTGCCGGTGCCACTGCTGGCGTAGTTGAACTTGCCGGGATTCGCCCGCAGCCGCGCAATGAGCTCCGGCAGCGTGGCGACGTTGAACGAAGGACTCACCACCAGGATGAACGGAAGCTTCGCGAACAGCGCGACAGGGTCGAAGGACTTCACCGGATCGTAGGGCAGGTTGCGTTCGAAGGCCGCGTTGATTGCATGCGAACCGGACACCCACAGCAGCGTGTAGCCGTCGGCCGGCGCCTGCGCGGCCAGCGCCGTGCCCAGCATGCCACCGGCGCCCGGCCGGTTGTCGACGATCACCGGCTGCCTGAATGACGCGGCCATCGACTTCGCCAGCAACCGCGCGGAGACGTCGCCGCCGCCGCCCGGGGAGACCGGCGCGACCAGGCGGAGCGGACGCTCGGGCCAGGCTGCAGGGCCCGGCTTGGTGGACTGGGCGAGGCAGGCACAGGGCAGCGCGAGGAGGAGGGCAGCGAGGGCTCGGGATAGCGGCATCGGTATGGCTACTGGGGACGGTGGATTGGAAATCGCGGCTCCGGCAATCGGGGTCAGACCTCATTTCCGAAAATTCGGGTCTGACCCCATTTTTCTACCGGCAGCCCTGTTTGTGGGCTGGTCCTGCGCTACTCCATCGGCACGTTCGCCTGCCTCGCCACGGCCGCCCAGCGGGAGATCTCGGCACGGTTGTAGCGGTCGTACTCGTCGGGCGAGTTGCCGACCGGTTCGGCACCCTGGCCGGCGAGCTGCTTGCGCACGGTCGGGTCGGCGAGCACCTTGCGCACCGACGCGTTGACCCGATCAACGATCGGGCGCGGTGTGCCCGCAGGCGCGAACATGCCGAAGCCGCTGGAGACGAAGAAATCCTTGTAGCCGGATTCGATCATCGTCGCCACGTCGGGCGCGGCCGGCGAGCGCTGCATCCCGGCCTGGGCCAGCATGCGCAACCGGCCCGCCCGCACATGTTCGATCAGCGCCGGCATGCTGGAGAACAGCATGTGCACATGTCCGCCGACGACATCAGCCGTCGCCGGCCCGACGCCCTTGTACGGAATCTGCACCAGCTTCAGCTTCTCGGCTGCGGCCAGCATCTCGATCGCCAGATGCGACGACGTGCCGGCACCGGGCGTTGCATAGGTAAGCTCGCCCGGCCGCTTGCGGGCGAAGGCGATCAGCCCGCGCACGTCCTTAACCGGTACCGACGGGTGCACGGCCAGCGCATTGGGAACATCGGCCACCAGCGTGACTGGTGCGAAGTCCTTCACCGAGTCGTAGGGAAGGCTCTTGCGCACGGCCGGGTTGATCACGTGTGCGCTCGACACCATCAGCAGGGTGTAGCCATCGGCCGGGGCCTTCGCGGCGATCGCGCTGCCGAGCGTGCTGCCGGCGCCACCGCGGTTCTCGATGATCACCGGCTGCCCGAGGTCCTGGCTCATGCCGGGCGCGATCGCCCGGGCGATGATGTCGGTGTTGCCGCCGGGGGCGAACGGCACGACGATACGGACCGGCTTCGACGGAAAATCCTGCGCGAGGGCCGGCAGCGCAGCGCAGGCGACAACGGCGGCGGCTACTGCGAAGGCGTGGTTCGCGCGACGACGGGACGATGCCGGCGCGAGTGCGTCCGGCGAACGGTGCGGCTCTGGCATGGTTGCTCCTCCTGGAGATGATCTGCCGTCCGGTCTGTGTCGGATCGGTCATTGGACACTGTACTGCAAAAGGCGGGCTACCCGGCGATACGCATCGCCGGCCCGCCGCCACGCAGTTCGAACAGCAGCGTGTACCAGCGGGTTCCGGCACGCCCCAGCGCGTCTTCGGTATCCCAGCGCCCGATCTGCTGGAGGCCGATGCGTTCGAACAGCAGCTGCAGGTATTCCGGCGGGCAGGTCCTGAACAGCCGTCCATCGGCACTGCGCTCGCCCTCGGCCACGTCGGCTCGCGCCAGTGGCAGCGACAGCAGCAGACGTCCATGCGGGCGCAGCGCGTCGCGCAGCGCGAAGGCCGCATCGAACAGGTCGGCGTCGGGCAGGTGCATCAGCACCGCGCTGCACAGGATGCCGTCGAACTGCCCGCCGAACGGCGCACCGAGCGCCGGCAGCCCGGCGCGGGCGATGCGTCCCTGCAGACGGGGATGGCGCGTGACCGCCGCTGCGGTCATCTCTTCCACCGGCTCGGCGCCGTACGCATCGTAGCCGAGGGCGAGCAGTTCGGCGAGGTCTCGGCCGGAGCCCGCGCCCACATCCAGCACGCGCCCGCCGTCGGCGAAGGCGAGCCTGAAGTAGCGGGCGACCGGACTCGTCACCGCCTCGTAGCGGCCAGCGACGTCGCTGGCGTTCAGCCGGTAGTAGCGCTCGGTATCGGGATCCACGGGGCCGGGCTGGCCGCCGTCAGACCTTCGAGCCCAGCACCCGCCGCCCGATCGCGCTGCGGTGCACCTCGGACGGGCCCTCGTAGATACGCATCACGCGCACCTGCTGGTGCATCAGCTGCAGCGGCAGCTCTTTGGTCATGCCCATCGCGCCAAGGGTCTGCATCGCATTGTCGAGCACCGTCTGCGCCATCTCGGTCGCACGCACCTTGAGGATCGACGCTTCGCTGCGCACGTCGATGCCCGCGTCCATCTTCACCGCAAGGTCGTTGACCATCAGCCGGCAGGCGTGGACCTCCATCGCGGCATCGGCGGCGAACCACTGGATGGCCTGCCGGTCGGCCAGTCGCACGCCCCAGGTGACCCGCTGGCGCGCATGCTCGGCCATCATCTCGAGCGCACGCCGGGCCATGCCGACACAGCGCGCGCCCATCTGCATCCGGCGCACGTTCAGGCGCAGCTGCATCGGCGCATAGCCGCGGTCGAGCTCGCCGAGCAGGTTTGCCGCCGGCACCCGGCAGTCGTCGAACACCAGTTCGTAGGTCTTGCGGCCACCGATCATCGCGATCTCGCGCTCGATGATGTAGCCCTTCGTGCCCTTCTCGACGATGAAGGCCGAGATGCCCTCCTGGCGCTTCCCGGCCCCGGTGCGCGCCATCAGGATGATGAAGTCGGCGCGCGGGATGTTCGACACCCAGATCTTGCGGCCGTTGATGACCCAGTCGTCGCCATCACGCACCGCGCGCGTGATCATGCCCGCCGGGTCGCCGCCGGCCCCGGGCTCGGAGATCGCCATTGCCGAGCGCAGCTCGCCGGTGGCATAGGGCGCGAGGTACTTCTCGCGCTGCATCGGCGTGGCCACCGCCAGCATCATGTGCAGGTTCGGGCTGTCGGGCGGGATCAGGAACGGTACACAGGCTCGTCCCATCTCTTCTTCGGCCGCGGCCAGCGACAGCAGTGGCAGGTTCGCGCCGCCGAATTCCTCGGGTACGTCTAGCCCCCACAGGCCCAGCTCACGGCAGCGCGCATGCAGTGCCTTCTCTTCGTCCTCGGTGAGCCGGTAGCCATCACCCTGCGCCTCGCGCTTGAGCACGGCGGGTTCGAGCGGGATCAGGTCGTGGTCGACGAACTTCGCGACCAGGTCCTGCAGCATGCGAGTTTCGTCCGACGAGGGGGAAGCAGGGGCGTGGTCCATGGGGATGCGTGCACCGTGGTGATCGGGATCCAAGTATAGGCGAGCACCCCGGCCGGGTGTCCCCGCGACCTGCTCGAACGTGCGTCAGGACCGGCCGGTCGCCTTTGCCATCAGCGCCAGGAACAGCTCGGCAATCCGGGGTTCCCTGCTGCGCCATTCAACCGGGTTCCAGTCGTCGGGGAGGTTGTCGTCCGGGTACTTCTCGACCACGTCGTCATGGAGCACCGCTTCGGGCAACAGACCTGCCGCCTTGCGCGCGGTCACCGGCGTGTGCACCTTGTCGTTGCCGGCGATCAGGCACGCCGGTACCTTCAGGTTGCGCAGCTGCTCCTCGGTCGCCCCCACGATCGGCAGGGTGGCAGCGGCCAGGAAGTTGTCGCGCCAGAGGTCCATCACGCGGATGAACTCGGCCGGCGCCATCGCCATCAGCCGGTCACGGTTGGACGGCCGGGCGGCGATGCATTCGCTGAAATGGTCCGACGCGCATACCGCGGCCATGCCACCGCTCTTCGCCATCTCGGCGAACTGCTCGTAGTACTGGCGCGCGAGCTTCTGCACCGCATGCTGGCCGCCAGTGAGCCGCCACAGCAGCAGGCCGCTGACCGATTCCGGATGGCGCAGCGCGAACAGGATCGCCAGCCGTGCCCCGGCGGATGATCCGCCGACGAACAGCGGCAGCGCGCCAAGCTGGCCGGCCAGCGCATGCAGGTCGTCGGCCCAGATCTCGTGTTCGGAACCGATGCCCTCGATGCCGACCTCGGACGCGCCGCAATTGCGCCGGTCGTGAAGCAGCACGCGATAGCCATCCTGCGCCAGGCGCTGCGATAGCGGGATCAGTTCATGGTACGAGCGACGGCTGCCCGGGGTCAGCGCGACCCATGGGCCTTCGGTGCCGACCACTTCGTAGTTGAGGACGCCGCCGCGGACTCGGGCTTCGGGCATTTCTGTATCTCCGATCAAATGGCCGTGATGCGTTGTTCGCTCGAGGTGAGTCAGCCGATTGCCGCGAGCGGCCTGCCGCCGATGGTGACCGGCTTGGCCGACACCAGGATGAACGCGATCATGCACGGCTCGTTGCCGCGGTTCACCCTATTGCGGATCGTACCGCGCTGGATCAACCAGCAGGCTTCAGGCCCGCGTCGCGGATCAGCTTGCCCCAGGTGTCGTGCTCGACCCGAACCTTTGCCGCGAACTCCGCGACGCCCATCACCATCGGGTCCACGTTCTGCCCTGCATAGAACTCACGCATGTCCGGCAGGGCCAGGACCTTCGTCACCAGCGCGTTCATCCGGTCGGCCACGTCCTTCGGTAGCGCCGCCGGCCCGAACAGGCCCTGGAACCCGGTGTACTCGTAGTCGGCCACGCCCGCCTGGGCGATGGTCGGCAGGTCGGGCAGCGCCTTGCTGCGCTCGCGTCCGGTCGTGGCCAGCGCCCGCAGCTTGCCCGTCTTCACATGCGGAGCCATCACGATCGCCGAGAAAACCATCATCTCGACACGCCCGGCCAGCAGGTCGGACACCATCGCGCTCGCATTGGCATAGGGCACGTGAGTGGCCTGGATGCCGGCGCGAACCTTGAACAGCTCGGTCGCCAGGTGGAAGCCCGTGCCGTGGCCGGGCGACCCGAAGCTGATCATGCCGGGCTTGCGTTTGGCCAGCGCGACCAGGTCGCTGACCGATTTAACCGGCAGCGACGGATGCACGACCAGCAGGGCCGAAAACTGGCCCAGAGGCACGATCGGCAGCAGGTCGCGCAGCACGTCGATCGGCATCTTCGGATGGATGTGCGGATTGACGGTGATCGACGAGCCCGGCCCGCTGAACACCGTGTAGCCATCGGGCGCGGCCCTGGACACCATCTCCATTGCGATGTTGCCCGAGGCCCCCGGCCGGTTGTCGACCAGCACCTGCTGGCCGACCGTCTCCGACAGGCGCTGTGCCAGCGGACGCACCAGCGAGTCGCTGTTGCTGCCGGGCGAGAAGCCCACGATCACGCGTATCGGCTTGGATGGGAACGTTGCTCCGGATGCCTGGGCGAAAGCAGCAGCCGGCATGGCAACCGATGCCGCGGCAGCAGCTGCGGCCAGGGCAAAAGTCCTGCGCGGCCGTGCGAGGTCGGTGCGCGCCATCGATGCATGAGCAACGGGCGGCCGCGCGGTAGCCCAGGTCCGTATCGGGATCTGCATGGTGCTCCTCCTTCCGATGGCGTCTTCAGCGCCTGTGGCGATCCGGTCGGATACCTCACGGAATCCGCCGCTTCGTCGTCTGGAATGACGCATTCAGAGTACCGCAGGCGAAGGTGGCTGGCAAAGCGGAGCGCATCCGTGAGATCACATCCTGCTTTCTGGTACAACCGTTGCATCGAACGACTCCTGAACCCACGACCGAGTCCCATGATGATGACCATTCCATACTCCTTGTCGCCTGCCTGGATCCTCGCCATGGGGGCGTCTCTGGGCGCGTTGCCCGTCGCGGCACAGACCTTCCCCGCAAAACCGCTCAACCTCGTGGTGACCGTCACCGCCGGAGGCTCGATCGACGCGGTCGCACGCCTGATCGCAGCCGACCTCGGGCCGGCGCTCGGGCAGCCGGTGATCGTCGTCAACCGTCCGGGCGCCGGGGGCAATGTCGCTGGCGAGTTTGTCGCCCGTGCCGCGCCAGACGGGCACACGATGATGATCAGCAGTTCCAGCACGCTCACGGTGAATCCGCATGTCTACAAGAACATGCCGTTCGACTCCCTCAAGAGCTTCGCCCCGATCGTGATGCCGGCGCGCCTAAACCTGATCCTCGCGGTGCATCCCCGCCATGCGGTGAATAACGTCAAGGAGTTCGTCGAGCTGCTGAAGTCTCAGCCGGGCAAGCTCACCTTCGGTTCCTCCGGCAACGGCACCAACCCGCAGCTCGGCGGCGTCCTGTTCGGCATGCTGACCAGGACCAGTTCGCTGCATGTGCCGTTCGGCGGCATCGCGCCGGCGCTCAACGCACTGCTCGCAGGACAGGTCGACTACATGTTTGACTCGGCCACCTCGATCCCGCACGTAGCAGCCGGCAAGGTGAAGGCGCTCGCGGTGATCGGCCCGGCGCGCCTGCCGTCCCTGCCGTCGGTGCCGACGCTCACCGAGCTCGGGTTCGCCGACATGACGGCAGTCAACGGCTTCTATGCGATCGTGGCCACCGCCGGCACGCCTGCGGACGTGGTCACCCGGCTCAACACGGAAATGGTGCGCATCATGCGCCAGCAGAAGTCGATGGACCGGATCAACACGATGGGGCTGGTGAACGCCACCTCGACGCCCGAGCAGCTCGGCCAGGCAATCGCCGACGACCTGCGCCGGCTGGGCCCGATCATCCAGGAAGCGAAGATCTCTCCACAGTAACCCGCGCCCAGCGTGGGGCGGACGCGCCGCCGCCGCTGGTCTCGACCCTCGGCGATCAGCCCGCCGGCTGGCGCGACGCGAGCCGCGCCCGTTCCTCGGAATAGATCGCGTCGTCTGCATAACCGACCGGCCCCGGCTTTCCGGATCCGATGAAGGTCTGCATGTAGACATCGACATCGCCTTCGTTCTCGAACCCATGGAGCACGCCTGCGGGGCAGGAGATGGCCTCCCAGCGGTTGAGCCGGGTCGACACGCGGTTGCCCTTTTCGTCTTCCATGAACACGGTGAGCACGCCTTCGAGCACGAAGAAGGCTTCCTCGACCTCGTGCGTGTGGGCCGAACCGCCCTGCCCCGGCGGCACCTGCATGATGCTCAGCGTGAAGCCGCCGGCCGGTACCGCATGCGGGTCGTGCTTGCCCGACCCGCCGGCACCGATGAAACGGTGCTGGCCGCGCCGTCGGCCTTCGACCTGCGAATCGGCGAACGCATCCCAGTCGGCCGGGATCTGAGAGAAGCGCGCCACGCGCGTCCGGATCAGGTCCTCGAGCGGGACGCCGGCACAGGCCGGATCGATGGTGTGCTTGATCGACTGCATCACGGGCTCCCTGGTGGTGTTTCGATCCAGACGCCGCAGCACTGGAACGGTTCGACATTCGAGAGGCAGGAATGTGTCCGGTCGAGCCCCACGGTTCCCGATGCTAACCCGGAGCGCCATGCGATCGAATCAACGGATGCAGATGCGTTCCATCGTACGACTTGCCCATGCGATGAGCGCGTTACCCTCCCGGAGGTTTTCTTCCTTGATGGCAGGATGCCGCGATCCGGTTCGGTACGTAACACGGCAACACCCGGGACACGCACCGCGCACGGGCGGAGTACGATGGTGCGGCCCACATGCAAGGCCTGCCCGGCAGGACCCACTGGAGCCCGCAATGTTCGAGTACTTCCCGAATAACTACACCTGGAGTCTCGCCGTGATGTCCGCCATCAACCGCGGCGGGCAGATCTCCGAGATCGACGAGGCCTGCCGGCCATTGCGCGAAGTGGCTGGCATCAAGGCGCTGCATGGCGACCAGACGCAGCAGCGTGCATGGTTCGAGAGCTGGATGAAGGTGGCCGAGCGGGTCCGCCGTCAGGCCGAGGCCGACGAAGCCCTGGGCCGGATGGTGTCGGCCGGACGCAAGTACCTGCGTGCAGGCATCTACTTCCTGCTTGCCGAACGCATGCCCAGCCATCGGGATCCTCGGCGGCTCGATGCCTACAAGCGCGGGCTCGAGACCTATCACCGCGGGCTCGTGCTGCGCCGGGAGCCAGTCGAGTTCGTCGAAGTACCCTTCGGCGAGCACCGTCTGAAGGCGATCTTCTCGCGGGCACCCGGGCCGGGACCCAAGCCGTGCATGGTGCATTTCGACGGTCTCGACGTCACCAAGGAGATCATCTACGCGGCCACCGGCGAGGAATTCCGGCGACGCGGAATGTCGATGCTCATCGTCGATCATCCGGGGGCAGGCGAAGCGCTGCGCATACAGGGCCTGCCAAGCGGCCCCGACACCGAAAAGCCCGCCGCGGCCTGCGTCGACTACCTCGAGACGCGCGCGGACGTCGACGCGTCCCGCATCGGCATGATGGCGATCTCGCTTGGGGGCTACTACGCGCCTCGGGCCGCTGCCTTCGAGAAGCGCTTCAGGTGCGCGGTCGCCTGGGGCGCAATCTTCGACTACGGCAAGACGGTCGCCGACCGCATCGGCGGCAAGGGCGAGCCTTCGGTGCCGGGCTATGCCGAGCATGTGAACTGGGTATTCGGCTGCGACAACATCGAAGACACGCTCAAGGTCGTTGGGCAGATGACCCTCGAGGGCGTCGCAGACCGGATCACCTGCCCGCTGCTGGTGGTGCACGGCGAGAACGACCGCCAGGTGCCGCTGTGGCACGCGCAGCGTACCTACGATGCCGCCATCAACAGCCCGGGACGTGAGCTGAAGATCTTCCGGCTGGCCGATGGCGCAGCCGAGCACTGCGGCGCAGACAATACGCCTCTGATCGTGGACTGGATGGCAGACTGGGCAGCGGAGAAGCTCGGGGCTAATCCCGGCGGAGACTGACCGCCAGGCAGTGGCCGCAGGAGGCTCCCGCGCCCACTGCCGCACGAGCCTCCTACTGCGGTTGGATACCGGCCTTGGAGGCGATCGCGCGGTTAGCCTCGAGGTCGCGCTTGACGAACTCCGCGAAAGCCTCCGGCGTACTCGCCACGGCTTCGACGCCGAGCTGGGCGAACACCGTCTTCACGTCGGGATGCAAGACGGCCTTCGCGATCTCTGCCTGCAGCCGGCGCGCGATCTCCGTCGGCGTACCGACCGGCAGCCAGGTGGCGTGCCAGCCGGTGAAGTCCACTGCGCCCAGGCCGGCCTCCTGGTAGGTCGGCACGTCGGGCAGCACCGGCGAACGCCGTGCGCCGGAGAGCACCAGTGGCCGCAACCGGCCTGCCTGGATGTGCGGCAGCGCCTGGGTCACGCTGGGAAACATGATCTCGACATGGCCACCGAGCACATCGGTGAGTGCCGGGCCGCCACCCTTGTAGGTCACGTGCACCAGGCTGATGCCGGCACCGGCCATGAACAGCTCGCCCGCGATGTGGGTCGCATTGCCCACGCCCGCGGATGCATAGTTGAGCCGTTCCTTGCGCGCCTTCGCCAGCGCGATCAGGTCCTTCACGGACTTCACCGGCATCGCCGGATGTACCACCAGCACCTGCCCGAAGGCGCGCGCCACCTGCGATACCGGCAGGAAGTCGGCGATCGGGTCGTACGGCAGCTTCTTCAGATAGACCGCGTTCGACGTATGCGAGCCGGTGGTGAACAGCAGCGTGTAGCCGTCGCGCGGCGATCGCGCGACAATGTCCGAGCCGATAGTGCCACTGGCACCGGGGCGTGATTCGAACACCATCGGCTGGCCGATCGCCGCACCGACCTTCTCCATCACCGGACGCGCGACCGCGTCGATCGGTCCGCCGCCTGCGAACGGGACAATGACCCTCACGGGCTTGGCAGGCCAGGCCTGCGCGAGCGATGCGGCCGGTGCGGTGCCGAGCAGTACTGCAGTGCCCAGGGCAATGCGTATGCGAAATGACGCTGTGCTCATCGAACTCTCTCCTCGAGGGTGGCCGTCTGACCGGCTTTCTTCAGGTTGATTCAACTGGAGGCTATGCGACATGGACCCGATCTTCCCGAGATTCTCCGATGCCGAGTACGCGCGGCGCGAAGCGGTGGTGCAGCAGGAAATCGCTGCGGCCGGCCTCGACGCCGTGATCGCCGTCGGCGACGCCGGCTCGCGCGGCGCCAACCAGGCCAACGTCGCCTGGCTCACGAACTGGTGGGATCCGTACCCAGCCTATGTCGTCATGACAGCCAGCGTAGCGCCGGTGCTGCTGGTGAGCAACCAGCTCTACCTGCACACCGCGCAGCGCGCCGCACGGCCAGTCGAGTTTCGGGTGCAGGGCCTCGCCCCGGGCGAGGTGCTTGCGCAGTGCCTTGCCGACATGGGCGTCACCCGCGGCCGCGTCGGCGTGGCCGCGGTACGCAACGTCGGGCGCGCATCGATGCCCTCGCACCATTTCGACGTGCTGCGTGCGAAGTTGCCCGAGGTGGAGTTCGTCGATGCGACCGAGGTGTTCGCGCGTGCGCGCCTGATCAAGAGCCCCGAGGAGATCGCGTGGTTCGAGCGCGGCGGTGAACTGACCGACCGGGCGATGGAAGCCCTCGAGCGCGAAGTACGCATCGGCATGCCAGAGTACCGGCTGTCAGCGATACTGCATGAAGCAGTACTGCCCGAGGGGGGCACGCTTCGCCTGCAGTTCGTGGGCGCCACGCCGATGGACGATCCCGAGCTGATCTTCCCCTGGCAGTATCCGTCGCAGCGTCCCCTCGCGAAGGGCGACGTACTGCTCACCGAGATCAGCGCCGGCTGGTGGGGCTGCTCGGGACAGATCCAGCGACCGTATGCGATCGGCTGCGCGCCCACGGCGGAATACCTGCGCCTGTTCGAGCTGGCGAACCGGGCGTACGACAGGATCGTCGACGTGCTGCGTCCCGGCGCGACGGACGCCGATGTGCGTGCCGCTGCCGAGTTCCTCGAGCATGAAGACTGCCGCACGTTCGACGTGCTGCTGCATGGCTGGGGCCTGCAGATCGAAGACCCGCGCGTCGACCTTCCCTCGGCCGTGATCAAGCGCGAACTCAGGCCAGTGACCTTCGCCGAGGGCATGCTGCTGGTCGTGCAACCACATGTCGTGTCGCCCGACGGACGGCGCGCGGTGCAGGCCGGAAACCTGGTGGTGGTCGAGCGCGACGGCGTGCGGCCGCTGCAGAAGCATCCGATGGGGTTCCTCGCGATCGGGTGAAGGCGACGACGTCACAGCGTGGCGAGCTGACGACGATTGCCGCATCATGTCGGCACATGGAATCCGCTGTCACCTGCGACCGTACACGATTGGACCGAACATGATTCGACGCTTTTCCTCCCTGCTGGCTGCAATCGCCGCGCTGGGCTTCGCCCACCCGGCAACCACCCTGGCCCAGTCGTGGCCGACCAAGCCGCTGCGCTGGATCGTCCCGTTTCCGCCGGGGGGCGGCAACGACACCGTAGCCCGCTCGGTCGGGCAGCGGCTGGCCGAATCGCTCGGCCAGCAGGTGGTGATCGACAACCGCCCTGGCGCGGGCGGCACCATCGGGGCCGATCTCGCGGCGCGGGCGCCGGCCGACGGCTATACGCTGTTTCTCGCCGGCGTCGCCTCGCACGGGATAAACCCGGCGTTCGCGCGCAAGCTCCCGTATCACCCTGTGCGCGATTTCGCGCCAGTCAGTCTGCTGGCGATTGCGCCGCTGATCCTGGTGGTGCACCCATCACTGCCGGTGAAGTCGGTGAAGGACCTGGTCGCACTGGCCCGCACGCGGCCAGGCGAGCTGAATTACTCGTCCAACGGCCGCGGCAGCTCGTCGCACATGGCGGCCGAGCTGTTCGCCACGCTCGCGCGGGTGAAGATGGAACACGTCCCGTACAAGGGGTTCGCGCCTGCACTGGCCGACCTGCTCGGCGGGCGCGTCGAGGTGATGTTCAGCAGCATCGTCGCGATCCTGCCGCATGTGAACTCGGGCAAGGTGCGCGGACTGGCCACCACCGGTGCCTCGCGCTCGCCGGTGACACCGGGCCTGCCGACCATCGCCGAGGGTGGGCTCGCCGGCTACGAGACCGCGTCCTGGTACGGCGTGGTCGTCCCGGCCGGCACGCCGGTGCCGGTGATCGACCGACTGGCCGCTGAACTGGGCCGCATCGTGAAGCTGCCGCAGATGCGTGAGCAACTGCTCACTGACGGCGCCGTGCCCGTCGGCGGGACACCCCAGCAGTTCGCGACGCATATCCAGACCGAGCTCGCGCGCTGGCAGAAGGTCGTACGTGAAGCCGGGATCCAGCCCGACTGATCAGCAAATCGGGGCTGGATCAGGGTCAGACTCCGATCCGCCAGGCCCTCGTCTCGCGCTACGGCACAAGGTACTCACAGAGGGTCGAGGCGTCGTCCAGTCGGTCCAGGCCGAGGATCGTGTCGCGCAACTCAGCCACTCGGGCTGGCGACAGGGCCTTGCAGGCGAGCTTCTCGAACTTGTCGATGACGTCGGCGTCGCTGGCGAAGCGATACTCGCTGCCGCGCGCCGACTCGACCCGGCGCTCGAACCGGGTGCCATCCTTCAGCCACAACTCCACGCGCACCTCGTGGCGATACCTTGCACCCTTGGCGGTGATCTCGTCGTCGTGCCGGACGGACACCCTCTGCGCGACGCGCATGCGCTCGGGATCCGCCACCCTGGCCTCGGTGAACTGGTCCACGAAGCAGTCGCCCTCGATCAGCCAGGTTGCCACGCAGTACGGCAGGTTGAGCTGGGCCGACGTGAGGCCCTGCGGCACGTAGGACCAGCCGACATGGTCCATGGTGACCTGCGAACCATGTACCACGACGCGCTCGACCTCCTCGGCACCGAACGGCCGCTCGGCCTGCATGTCGCGGATCGCATCGAGCGTGGTGTGGTTGCTGCCGACGCAGGAATAGAACTTCAGCGCCACGCCCATGGTCTGCCAGACGGAACCGAACCCCGCGGTCAGCTCCGCCAGCTTGAAACGGTCGGTCGAACGGGAGAACGTGGTGCAGAAACCGCCGTACTCGCTCTCCAGCACGTTGACGATGCCGGTCAACCCATCGCGGGCGAGCAGTGCGCCGTAAAGGCCGCTCTGCGAGGAGCGCCCGGCGTGCATGCGCTTGACCATCGCACCGTACTGCGCCGCCATCAGCCCTGCAGACTGGGTACCGGCGATGCCCAGCGCGTGTACCGTGCGCTCGGCGTCCAGCCCGAGCCCGCGCGCCGCACCGGCCGCCGCCGAGAACACGCCCAGCGTCGCGCCGGAATGCCAGCCCTGCGCGATATGCTCGGGCCCCATGCACAAGCCGACCCGTGGGCCGATCTCGTAGCCCGCGACCGCTGCGGTGAGGAACTCGCGCCCGGTCATCCCCGGGCGCATCTGCGCGACGGCGATCAGCGCCGGCAGCACGACCGCGCCGACATGCAGCACGCCGGCGCGGTGCACGTCGTCCAGCTCGAACCCCTGCACCTGGGTGCCATTGACCAGCGCTGCATGCGGCGCCGACAGGCGCACCCCGGTACCCCAGACCGGGCAGGTCCGCGTCGAGTCCACGCCCGACAGCGTGCGCTGCAGGATGCGGCTCCATTCGAGGTCGGCGCCATAGAGCGCGCAGCCGAGCGAATCGAGCATCAGCAGCTTGATCCGAGCCACGACCTCGGGCGGAATCGCCTCGTAGCGCAGCCCGGAGACGAACTCGGCGATGCCTCGGGTATGGCGGTTGTCGCTGCTGGCGTCATGGGCCATGGCGTGCGTCCTCGGTCGATGGCAGAGCGGACCGGGCATGCAGCGTTCACGGGCCCGGAGCGATGGTCGGGGCGGAGTTTAACGGGCAACCGTGGATCTGCTCCGGATCGGGTGAAGGCTGCGCCCTGGGTCAGTCGAGCAGCGAACGCATCAGCGGCGTCACCATTCGCTGGAGTACCAGGTGAAAGCCCGCCGACCGCTCCGTCCCTGGCCTCGACATGACAGGCCGCTCACTCGGGCCGTATGCCCGACTGTTTGACCACCGGATCATCACCTTGCAGCGATCGACCCGCAGCGCGAGGCATCCACCTCGAGCCTCGCTGCCGCCTCAGGACCGGATCACTCCGCCTTCGCGCCCGAAGCCTTCACCAGCCGGCCCCACTTCACGCTCTCCGATTTCAGGAAAGCCGCGAACTCGGCCCGTGCGGTGCCTGCGGGCTCGCCACCCATCTTCAGGATGCGTGCACGCATCTCGGGGTCACGCAGTGCGCGCACGGTGTCCGCCTCGATACGATCGAGGATCGGTTCGGGTACGCCTGCCCGCGTCATCACGCCATACCAGGGGCTCAGCTCGAAGCCAGGCACGCCGGCTTCGGCCACCGTCGGGATCTCGGGCACCGCCGGCGTGCGCCTGGGCGAGGTGACCGCGAGCGACCGCAGCTTGCCGGACGCCGCATGCGGCAGCGTGACCGGCAGGTTCCCGAAATAGACCTGGATCTGCCCGGACATCGCATCGATCAATGCAGGTGCAGCACCCTTGTACGCGACATGCACCATGCTGACCCCTGCCAGCGTGCCGAACAGCTCCCCGGACAGATGCCCCGGTGAACCGATACCGCCGGAACCGTAACTCAGTTCGCCAGGGCGCTTGCGCGCGAGCGCCACGAGTTCCTTGACCGACTTCACTGGAAGCGACGGATGCACCACCAGCAGGAACGGCGCGATCGCAGCGAGCGTCACCGGCGCGAAGTCGCGCTCGGAGTCGTAGGGCAGCTTCGACAGCAGGCTGGGGTTGGTGACGAAATTGTCGGTCATCATCAGCAGCGTGTAGCCGTCGGCCGGTGCCTTCGCCACGATGTCGGTCGCGATGGTGGTGCTGGCGCCGGGTCGGTTGTCGACCACCACCTGCTGGTCCCAGGCCTCCGAGAGCTTCCCGGCGATCGCACGCGCCATCACGTCGGTGAAGCCGCCCGGAGCGAAGCCGACCAGCATGCGCACCTGCTTCACCGGATACGCCGCAGGCGACCGGGCCTGTGACAGGCCGGGCATCGCAACAGCCATCATCACGCCTGCGGCCGCAAGCAGGCCACCCCTGTGTACTCCCGACGGTTCGCGCATGCGCCCCTCTCTATCGCGGACCGAGGCCGCGCGAGGCGCGCTCGGCGATCCAGGCGAGCCTGAGGTCCTGGCACTCCTTCGTGCGCACGCCGGTGACGAAGTTCAGGCTGCGGCCGGTGAGTTCGAGCAGCGTCTCGACACTGTAGCGGCCGACGTCCTTGCGGCCGATGCCGGCATGGCGCCCCCCGATTACCAGGCAGCCGACCTGCGCCTCGAGGATCGCCCAGCAGCACATCGGGCAAGGTTCCATCGCCGTGTAGAGCGTGCAGTCGGACAGTTCGACGCGCTTCTGCGCATCGCAGACCTCGCGGATCACCACCATCTCGCCATGGGCGGTAGGGTCGGAATCGGAATAGACCCGGTTGCCGCCGCGCGCGAGGATGTTGCCTTCGCCATCGACGATCAGCGAGCCGAGCGGGCGGTTGCCCTGCGCGCCGGCCTCGCGCGACAGTTCGAGCGCGATGTCCATGAAGTGTTCGTGATCGAGTGCCATTGCCTTCCTCCGTAGCATCAGTCGAGCTTGATCTTCGCCTGCTGGATCACCTGGCCGAAGCGGGCGAGTTCCGAGCGGATCAACTGCCCCAGCACCTTGCC
>JBILGF010000452.1:0-2923 GCA_044351195.1 Burkholderiales bacterium | reverse complement strand
GGATCGGGTGGTGGCACCGTCGAGCGGATCGATTCCGGATCTTCGCCGCTGCCCAGGCGCGAGCTGATCATCGCTGCCTCGGCTTCTTTCGCGGCGGCAGCTTCGAGCGGATCGACCAGCGGCGTGCCCGCCTTGTGCCCCTCGCGGATCTTCGCATTGAGACCGGCCACGTTGCGCACGCCCAGCGCGGACATCAGCCTGTAGCGCCGGTCCATCTCGCCGACGCACCAGTTGAGCGCCACTGCCGCCTTGGTCATGTCGGTCACCACCGGGGACAGCAGGTGCGGGATACCCTCGTAGATCGACAACTCGAGCATCTTCGGGTCGATCATGATCATGCGCACCTCGTCGGCGGTCGACTTGTAGACCAGCGACAGGATCATCGCGTTGATGCCCACCGACTTGCCTGATCCGGTCGTGCCCGCGACCAGCAGGTGCGGCATCTTCGCGAGGTCGGCGACCATCGGCTTGCCGCCGATGTCCTTGCCCAGCGCGACGGTCAGCGAGGACGGGTTGTCGGCATAGACCCGGGAGGACAGGATCTCGGACAGGCGCACCATCTGCCGCTTCGGGTTCGGGATCTCCAGCCCCATGCAGGTCTTGCCCGGGATGGTCTCGATCACGCGGATGCTCGCCACGGACAATGCACGGGCGAGGTCGCGCATCAGGCTCACCACCTGGCTGCCCTTGACGCCGGTGGCCGGTTCGACCTCGTAGCGGGTGATCACCGGTCCGGGGTAGGCGGCCACCACCTTCACCTCGACGCCGAAGTCGGCCAGCTTCTTCTCGATCAGCCGCGAGGTGAACTCGAGCGTGTCGTTGCCGACCACCTCGACCTGCGCCTCGGCCTCGTCGAGCAGGTTCAGCGGCGGCAGGGCGGAGTCGGGGAGGTCGGCGAACAACTGGGTCTGCTTGGCCTTGATCTTTTCCTTCTCGACACGCACCGAGGGCACGATCTCGACCTTCGGCGGTTCGATGCGCACCGGCTCGTGGTGCTCGAAGCGCTTGCGCTCGACCTCGACCACCTCTTTGCGCTCGACCGCCGCCTGCGCGCCGATCCTGCGGTCCTGCCGCTCGTGCCACTTGACGATCATCCACTCGAAACCGCGCTCGACCAGTGCGCCGACGTTCTCGACCAGCGCCATCAGCGACAGGTTGGTAAACAGGCTGAAGCCCACGGCCATCATCACCAGGAACATGAGCGTCGAACCGGTGAAGCCCAGCGCCGAGGAGACCGCGCCGCTCAATCCCAGCCCGATCATGCCCCCGGGCGCGAGCGGCAGTTGCGCGGTGTGGCTGTAGAGCCGTAACGCCTCGAGCGAACTGCTGCCCACCAGCAGCATGAGGAAACCTGCGACCGCCACCGCCAGGTGGGCACGTTCCAGTGCGAGCAGCACATCCAGCCGGCGGTAGGCCCACCAGATCAGGTACAGGCAGAAGCCCAGCCACCACCAGGCCGACAGTCCGAACAGCCACAGCAGGAGGTCGGCGACCCAGGCTCCGGCGGCACCGCCGGCGTTGCGGATCTCGCTCACCTGGGCACTGTGCGACCAGCCCGGATCGGCCCGGTCGAAGGTGTAGAGCACCATCGCCAGGTAGACCACCACGGCCACCATCCCGATCCACCACGACTCGCGCAGCAGGCTGGCGATGCGGCCTGGCGTCAGGGTGAGCGCAGAGGGCTCGGGAGGCACCTTTCGAGCAGCTTGTGACAAACGTCAGGTCTCCGGGGAGCGGACATCCCGCCGTCGGGAGTATACCGGCGGCCAAACCCCTGCCGCTGCCCCCCAGCACCTGCGCAGCCGGGACGCAGGCCGGCGCATTCCGGGGCGCAAACCCGGGTTTCCGGCAGCCGGTTGCGGCCCGGGCCTGCGGGCCCGGATCAGCGGGCGGGCCGGGCGAGCCTGGCGTCGAGCACGATCACCGGGCCACGGAAGCTCACGTGGTTCATCTCGACCAGGTCCTTCATCACGCGGCTGACCATCTCGCGCGAGGCCCCGATCATCCGCGCGATGTCCTGCCGGGTCAGGCGGCGCCGGATGATCAGCCTGCCATCGACCGTGTCATCGGCCATGTCGACCAGCAGGCGGACGACCCGGTCGTAGACATCCAGCAGCGCAAGACTCTCGATCTTCTTGTCGGCCTCGCGCAACCGGCGCACGAGTTCCCTCATGAACGCCAGCGCCATGTCGAAGTTCTGCGCCAGGAACCGCTTGAAGTCGTCCTTGTTGACGACAACGAACTCGGACGCTTCCATCGTCTCGATATCCGCCGACCGCGGATGGTCATCGACCAGCGCCATCTCGCCGAAGAACTGGCCGGGACCGAGCATCGACAGGATGACCTCCCTGCCCTCTCCGTCGCTGATGCCGACCTTGATCCGGCCGGAGGCGATGATGTAGAGGGAATCGCTCGCGTCGCCCTGGGACAGGATCACCGCGCCCCTGGGAAACCTCTTCGAGCGTGCGATCGCCGCGACCTGCGCCAGTTGCGCATCCGGGAGGGCGGCGAAGAACGGCACCTGGCGCAGGGTGTCGATGACGCTGACCGCCGGGGCGCTGAACCTCGGGCGCAACCGGGCCGGGCCGGGCGCGACGCAGGCGACCTCGTCTGCGCCCGTAGCTTCAGGACTGACGGGGCGGCGCAGCGGCGAACGCGGGGCAATGTTGATGGCATGCATCGGAGTGTTCCACCCTGCAGTGATCTTCGGAGTATCTGGTGACGGTGCGAACGGGCGCCCGGGGATTGGCAAGGGCATCCATCACACCCGCTGCAGCCGCACTGTGTATCGACCTGACCGGACGGCACTTTAGCCGCGGCGTCGATCGGCACGCCCGCAGCAGACACGGCAAACCGGTGACAGCATGCCACAGATCAGCTTAACCCTATGAATAACATGATCTATCCATAACGAACGGGTATC
>JBILGF010000178.1:0-6765 GCA_044351195.1 Burkholderiales bacterium | reverse complement strand
GACGTAAAATCGGGAGTGCTCCATGTCTGCCAAGCCTGTTCGCCACATCCGGCTGCTGATCCTCGGCTCCGGCCCCGCCGGGTACACTGCGGCCGTCTACGCCGCCCGCGCCAACCTGACCCCGGTCATCATCTCCGGCTACGCCCAGGGCGGGCAACTGATGACCACCACCGACGTCGACAACTGGCCTGCCGATCCCGATGGCGTGCAGGGGCCTGACCTGATGGACCGCTTCACCCGCCACGCGGAGCGTTTCGGCACCGAGATCGTATTCGACCAGATCGCAAAGGTCGACCTGCAGCGCCGGCCCCTGTGGCTCGAGGGCGACAACGGCATCTACACCTGCGACGCGCTGATCATCGCCACCGGCGCCTCGGCGAAATACCTGGGCATCGAGTCCGAGCAGGCCCTGCTCGGCCGCGGCGTGTCCGGCTGCGCGACCTGCGACGGCTTCTTCTTCAAGGGCCAGGACGTGGCGGTGGTCGGCGGCGGCAACACGGCGGTCGAGGAAGCCCTGTACCTGTCGAACATCGCGAAGACAGTCACCATGATCCACCGGCGCGAGCGCTTCCGCTCGGAGAAGATCCTGATCGACCGTGTCCTCGAAAAGGCCAGAACCGGCAACATCCGCATCGAATGGAACCATGAAGTCGACGAGGTGCTCGGCGACGACAAGGGAGTGACCGGCGTGCGCATCCGTTCGACCCAGACCGCCGAGAAGAAGGACCTCGCCGTACACGGTGTGTTCATCGCCATCGGCCACACGCCCAACACCGGCATCTTCGAGGGCCAGCTCGACATGAAGGGCGGCTATATCGTCACCCGCAGCGGCACTGAAGGCAACGCCACAGCCACCTCCGTCCCCGGCGTGTTCGCCGCCGGCGACGTGCAGGACCATATCTATCGCCAGGCGATCACCAGCGCCGGCACCGGCTGCATGGCGGCGCTCGACGCCGAGCGCTACCTCGACGCATTGACATAGCCGATCCGGCTGGCGATGCGGGCGGCCACCGATGGACGAGCGGTTCAGACGGCTGCATGCGGTGACCATCGGCGCCCGCGCGCCGCGGCCTGGCGGCAAGGCCGGGCGACCGCCGCCGCTGGCCGCAGTGACCCGGCCGGCCGTGGACACCTCGGATGCCGCGCTGTTCCGGGCCGCGGTGGTCGATGCACAACCGCTGCCCGACCCGCGCCGGGTGGTACCGCCACCGCCCGATGTGCGTCCGCTGCCCCTGCAGCGCTGGGCTGACGACCGGGCGGTACTTGTCGACAGCCTGAGCGATCAGGTCACCTGGGAGTTCGACAACCAGACCGGCGAACAGCTTGCCTTCAAGCGCGACGGCGTGTCGCCGCTGGTGTTCCGCAAGCTGCGCCGCGGACACTGGATCGTGCAGGGCGAGATCGACCTGCACGGCATGACCCGCGACGAGGCGCGGCCGCACCTGGCCCAATTCCTGGCGGAGTGCGTGCGCCGTGGCGTGCGCTGCATCCGGGTGATCCACGGCAAGGGCCTGCGTTCGCGCAATCGCGAACCCGTGCTGAAGGCGAAGGTCGCGCACTGGCTCGCGCAGCGCGACGAGATACTCGCGTTCTGCGAGGCACCGCCGCGCGACGGCGGCAGCGGCGCGTTGCATGTGCTGCTGAAAGCGCGCGACCGCGGCTGAACGGTCCGGCGCCGGCTGCGTGCCGGGTCAGATCGCCGAGTCGCCCGTCTCGCCGGTGCGGATGCGGATCGCCTGCTCGATCGTGTACACGAAGATCTTGCCATCGCCGATCTTGCCGGTACGCGCGCTGCGGCAGATCGCCTCGATCGCGGCCTCGAGCAGGCTGTCGGGCACGACCACTTCGACCTTCACCTTCGGCAGGAAGTCGATCGCATACTCCGCGCCCCGGTACAGTTCCGTGTGGCCCTTCTGCCGGCCGAAGCCCTTGACCTCGGCGACGGTAAGCCCGCTCGCGCCGATACCGGAGAGCGCCTCGCGCACCTCGTCGAGCTTGAACGGCTTGATGATCGCTTCGATCTTCTTCATCGATGGCTCCTGGGGTCAGTGTCGGAAACGGTTGGTGATCGGGTAGCGCCAGTCCTTGCCGAATCCGCGCGGGGTGACCCGGATGCCCACTGGCGACTGCCGGCGCTTGTACTCGGCCAGCCGGATCAGCCGCACCGCCTGCTCGACCGCCGCCCGGTCGAAGCCTGCGGCGACGATCTCGTCGGGCGACTGGTCGCGCTCGACATAGGCCTCGATGATGCCATCGAGCACGTCGTATTCGGGCAGGCTGTCCTGGTCGGTCTGGTCGGCGCGCAATTCGGCGCTCGGCGGACGATCGATGATCCGCTGCGGAATCACCTCGCCGTTGCGGTTCCGCCAGCGCGACAGGCGGTACACCAGCGTCTTCGAAATGTCCTTCAGTACCGCGAAGCCACCGGCCATGTCGCCATACAGCGTCGCGTAACCCGCGCTCATCTCGCTCTTGTTGCCGGTGGTCAGCACGATCGACCCGAACTTGTTGGACAGGGCCATCAGCAGCGTGCCGCGGATGCGCGACTGCAGGTTCTCTTCGGTGGTGTCGGGTGCCGTGCCCCGCAGTTCGGGTGCCAGCGTCTCGATGAAGGCGTCGTAGACCGGGCCGATCGCCAGTTCGCTGTAGCGCACGCCAAGGGTCTTCACCATCGTGCGCGAGTCATCGACGCTCATGCCGGCGGTGTACTGCGACGGCATCATCACCGCATGCAGCTTGTCCGCGCCGATCGCGTCGACGGCCACCGCCAGGGTCAGCGCGGAATCGATGCCGCCGGACAGACCCAGCAGCGCGCCCGGGAAACCGTTCTTGCCCAGGTAGTCACGCACGCCGAGGCAGAGCGCGCGGTAGACCTCTTCCTCGAGCACGAGCCCGGGCGCGCATGCGCCCGGCAGCAGCCGTGCGCCCTCGAGCTCGACCAGGCCGATCTGTTCCTCGAACCAGGGCATCTGCAGTGCGAGTTCGCCCTGCGCACCGATCGCGAACGACGCGCCGTCGAACACCAGTTCGTCCTGGCCGCAGACATGGTTCACGAACACCACCGCAAGCCCGGTCTCTTCCACCCGCTTGCGCACCACGTCGTAGCGGGCGCGCTGCTTCTGCACATGGTAGGGCGAGGCATTGAGCACCAGCAGGCACTGCGCGCCCGCCTCGCGCGCCGCCATCGGGGCCGGTGCAGGCCCGGATTCGCTGGCCACGGCATGCTCGCCGTGCAGGAACGGGCGTGGTTCGCCGTGCGCCCGGCCCTGCGGGCCCCAGACATCCTCGCAGATGTTGATGCCGAAGCGCACGCCTTCATGTTCGAACACGCAGGGCGCGGTGTCGGCGTCGAAATAGCGCTGCTCGTCGAACACGGTGTAGTTGGGCAGGTTGCGCTTGTGGTAGCGGGCGATCACCCGCCCGTCGCGCAGCACCGAGGCGGCGTTGTAGCGCCGGCCGTCGACCGCGCGCGGATGGCCGAGGACGATGGTGATGGAGGGCGCCTCGCGTGCCACGCGTTCGACCGCCTCGTCGCAGTGGCGGTAGAAGTCTTCCCGCAGCAGCAGGTCTTCCGGCGGGTAGCCGCAGATGGCCAGTTCCGGCGTGACCAGCAGGCTGGCCCCGGCTGCCTGTGCGGTCCGGGCAGCACCGACAATGCGCGCCGCATTGCCGGCGAGGTCGCCGAGGGTTAGATTGAGTTGAGCAAGTGCGATTTTCACGACGGGAACTATATCATCGAGCTCATGAGCGACCGATTGCATGGATTGCATGGCACGTGGCCGCAGTGCCTGCCCCATGGCCGGTGGTACCCGATTCCCGGCGCGCATGCGATCCGGGCGCAGGCATGACCGCCGGCCATCGGCTGCCGCCGGCACCTGAAGGCACGGCCGCATCGATCGGGCACGGACCGGTGATCGAGGTCCACGGTTCGGTCGGCGACATCGACGGCGCCGCCTGGAACCGTCTCGCAGGCGAGCCGCTGTTCATGCGCCATGAATTCCTGCATGCGATGGAGGTCACCGGCTGCGCTTCGCCCGAGACCGGCTGGACACCACGCTTCCTCACGTTGCACCGCAATGGCGTGCTCACCGGCGCCATGCCGCTCTACCTCAAGGACCACTCCTACGGCGAGTACGTGTTCGACTGGGCATGGGCCGATGCCTATGCACGCAGCGGGCTGCCGTACTTTCCGAAACTGCTGTGCGCCGTGCCGTTCACGCCGGTGGGCGGGCCGCGGCTGCTGGCGGCCTCCGATGACGACCGCGAACTGCTCGCCGCCGGGGCGCTGGCGCTCGCGCGCAAGCTCGACGTGTCCTCGCTGCACCTGCTCTACCCCAGGCCAGCGGACCGGCCGGCGCTGGCCGGTGCCGGCCTGATGCCCCGGCAGGGCGTGCAGTTCCACTGGCACAACCGCGGCTGCGCCCCGGACGCCGGGGACGGATCGCAGGCCGTCCAGGCCGCAACCGATGCCGAGCGCGGCGAGGGCGGGCGCTACGCGAACTTCGATGCCTTCCTGGCGACGATGAACCACGACAAGCGCAAGAAGGTGAAGCAGGAGCGGCGCAAGGTGCGCGATGCCGGCATCACCTATCGCTGGAAGCGCGGCACCGACATCACCGAGGGTGACTGGGCGTTCTTCTACCGCTGCTACGCCGACACCTACCGTCGCCACGGACACACGCCCTACCTGTCGCTCGATTTCTTCCTGCGCGTGGCCCAGGCGCTGCCCGCGCACTTCGTGCTGATCCTGGGCGAACGCAGCGACGCCGGACGGACGCATCCGGTGGCCTGCGCGCTCGACGTGCACTCCGCAGACCGGGTGTACGGCCGCTACTGGGGCGGCACCGAGTGGCATTCAGGGTTGCATTTCGAGACCTGCTATTACCAGTCGATCGAATACTGCATCGCGAACGGCGTGTCGGTGTTCGAGGGCGGCGCACAGGGGGAACACAAGCTGGCGCGTGGACTGACACCGGTGGTGACGCACTCGGCGCACTGGCTGGCGCATCCCCGGTTCGCGCGTGCCGTCGAGGATTTCCTCGCCCGCGAGGCGCGCGGCATCGCGCACTATGTCGACGAGCTGAACGAACATGCGCCGTTCCGAGCCGACCGGGCGCCGGTCACCGATGCGGCGGTCGGGTGCGATAATGCGCCCTCCGGGCAAGGGTCGAGACGATGAACTTCTGCAGTCAGTGCGGCGCACGCGTGTCCCTCAAGATACCGGCTGGCGATTCGCTGCCGCGCTTCGTTTGCGAGGCCTGCGACACCATCCACTACCAGAATCCGAAGATGGTGGTGGGCTGCATTCCCGAATGGGAAGACCGCATCCTGCTCTGCCGCCGCGCGATCGAACCGCGGCGCGGCTACTGGACGGTTCCGGCCGGCTTCATGGAAAACGGCGAGACCACGATGCAGGGGGCTGCGCGCGAGACGCTCGAAGAGGCGCAGGCACGCGTCGAACTGCTGCACCTCTATGCGATGTACAACATCCCGCACATCAGCCAGGTCTACCTGCTGTTCCGCGCCCGGTTGCTCGACCTGGACTTCGGCGCAGGCGAAGAGTCGCTCGAGGTAAGGCTGTTCGGCGAACACGACATTCCGTGGCCGGAGATCGCGTTCGCCACGGTGCGCAATACCCTCACGCACTACTTCGAAGATCGCCAGCGCGGCACCTACGGCATGCACATCGGCACCATCGAAGTGCCGGCGCGGGCACCGGCACCCTGACTGCCCGCGCCAGTGCGCTACATGCGCAGGAGCTTCTTCGCGTTGCCATTCAGGATCTTGATCCGGTCTTCCGTCGACAGCGGGACATCCTGCATCCACTGCGTGCCCGGTGCATTCTCGACATACGGGTAGTCGATGCCGAACAGGATGCGATCGATGCCCATCTCCATCACCGTGCACAGCAGCGCGGCATGCGAGAACGCGCCGCTGGTGGTCAGCCAGAAGTTGTTGCGGAAGGTCTCGCGGAAGTACAGCGGGCTGTTGCCCGAGCGCGACATCGTCATGTCGATGCGCCAGAGCAGGAACGGCAGGCCTTCGCCGAGATGGCCACAGATGATCTTCAGGTTCGGATAGGTCTCGAACACGCGCGACAGCACCAGGCGCAGCGCCTGCGTCCCGGTCTCGACGCCGAAGCCCCAGCCGGCGTTGGTGATCGACGGGAATTCCTTGACGTAGTCCTTGTAATAGGCCTCGACCACCGCCGGATGCGGACGCGACGGGTGGATGTAGATCGGTACGTCGAGCCGTTCCGCCCGCTCGAAGATCGGCCAGAACCGCTTGTCGTCGATGAACAGGCCGTTGGTCAGTCCATGCACCATCGCGCCCTTCATGCCGAGTTCGGTAACGGCGCGCTCGAGTTCGTCTGCGGCCGCCTGCGGATCGGCTGCCGGCAGCGTGGCAAAGCCGGCGAAACGCGTCGGATGGCGGTCGATGATCGCCTTCAGCCGGTCGTTCACCCGCCTGGCGATCGGCACTGCGGTCGCGGCATCCAGCCGGTGCGTGCCCGGCGCCGCATGCGACAGCACCTGGATGTCCACGCCCGCCTCATCCATCAGGCGGATGCGCTCGTCGTCCATGTCGAGCAGGCGCTTGCCCATGTTCGGCTGCGCCTCGGCGCCTTCGAACAGGCCGGACAGTTCGGCATCGAAATAGTGTTCTTCAAGCGCAATGACCTGCGGGCGATCGGGTGTCGACATGGACGGCTCCTCGGTGGAAATCGATGACCGCGCCGACAGTACACCGACTGCGCGATCGGTG
>JBILGF010000464.1:0-2843 GCA_044351195.1 Burkholderiales bacterium | reverse complement strand
TGGGTGGCGAGCAGCCCGCGATGCTCGAGATACCGGAGGAAGCGCGCCTGGTAGATCGCATTGATCGGCCCCAGGCCCATCGAGGCGCAGGCGAACTGCCAGAACTGCGGCATCAGCCAGGGATGCGGATAGGACGACAGGCCCCGGCCGCCGGTCTCGCGCCGGTAGTGGTCGAGCTGGTCCTCGTCGATCCGGCCTTCGAGAAAGGCACGCGAATACACGCCGGTCGAGGAGTGCGGCTGGAAGTACACGAGGTCGCCGTCCTGCCCGCCGCGGAAGAAATGATTGAATCCGACTTCGAACAGGTCGGCCGCCGATGCATAGCTCGCGATATGCCCACCCAGCTCAGGATGCGCACGATTGGCGCGCACCACCATCGCCAGCGCGTTCCACCGGATGATCGCCGACAGCCGGTTCTCGATGTCGAGGTCGCCCGGGTACTGCGGCTGCGCCTCCAGGGCGATCGAGTTGCGGTATGGCGTATTGAGCACCGGCGGCAACGGCACCCGCTTCGAGCGCGCCAGGTCGAACAGCTGGCGCAGCAGGAAGGTCACGCGCTCGGGGCCTTCGCGCGCCAGCGTGCCCTCGAGGGCGTCCAGCCATTCGCGGGTCTCGGCGGGATCGGGATCGGGCGGCGCGACGCGCAGGAAGGCGCGTGCGGCTGGCTGCGCCCTGGCCTCGTCGGGAAGGTGCGGGATGTCGTCTTTCATCGGCCTGTGCGGCACATCGCTGCACCCTCCTCGTCGGACAGCCCCGGCGCGGTCAGTCGGTCGCGCGCGCGCCCGAACGCTTGACCAGTTCGGCGTACTTGGCCACTTCCTTCTTCAGGAACACGGCGAACTCGGCCGACGGCATGAAGATGGCGTCTGCGCCGTCTCGCTCGAAGGCGGCACGGATATCAGGGTGTGCATGCACCTTGCGCAGCTCGTCGAGCCAGCGATCGAGCACCGGCTTCTGCACGCCGGCCGGCAGCCAGGCGCCGTACCAGATGTCGGTGTCGAACCCGGGGATGAAATTCGCCATCGGCGGCACGCCCGGCAGCGCAGCCGCGGGCCGTGCGGTAGTCACCGCGTGCACACGCAGCTTGCCGGCACGGATATGGGGCAGCGCACTGATGCTGGCGACGAAGCCCATGTCGACCTCGCCGCCGATCAGCGCGGCGATCACCGCGCCGGCACCCTTGTAGGGAATATGGGTGACCTCTGCCTTGCCGGCGAGCCTGAACAGTTCGCCGGACAAGTGGCTGGTGGTGCCGGTTCCGTTGGAACCGAAATTGAGGCCGCCCTTGCGCTTCTGCGACAGCGCGATGACGTCCCTCACCGATTTCGCCGGCACCAGGGGATGGGTCACCAGCGTCAGCGGCGCGCTGGCAAGGAATGCCACCGGCTGGAAATCGTTGAACAGGCTGTAGTTGAGCTTCGGATACAGCGACACGTTCACCGCGATCGAATTGGTGGTGAACATGATGGTGTGTCCGTCCGCAGGCGATTTCGCCGCGATCTCGGCACCGACATTACCGCCTGCGCCGGCACGGTTCTCGACCGCGACCGACTGCCCGATCGATTCGCCCAGCCGCGCGGCAAACTGCCGGCCGATGATGTCGGTTCCGCCACCGGGTGCGAACGGCACGACCATGCGCACGGGCCGGCTCGGGAAGGATTGCGCCTGCAGGCTGGCTGCACACAGCAGAAGCAGGGTCGCGCAAGTGGCGCGCAGTGCAGGCGTGCGAGGCATGTTCCACTCCTTGGCAATGTGCGCGGATGATGCCTGCCCGTGTCCGCACGCGCAAGGCAGGTACGGTCAGCGCCGGGACGGCAGCAGGATCGACCGGTCGACCTGCCGGATGTCGGTCTTGCCGCAGAACGCCATCGTGATGTCGAGTTCCTTGCGGATGATCTCGAGGCAGCGCGTCACGCCGGCTTCGCCCATCGCACCCAGCCCGTGCAGCCATGCACGTCCGATCATGGTCGCCCTGGCACCCAGCGCCACGGCGCGCAGCACGTCCTGCCCCGAGCGGATGCCGCTGTCGAACCAGACCTCGATGCGCGGCCCGACGGCATCGACGATCGCGGGCAGTGCATCGATGGTGGATGGAGCACCGTCGAGCTGCCGCCCGCCATGGTTGCTCACGATCAGCGCATCGGCACCGGAATCGGCTGCCAGCCGGGCGTCTTCCGCATCCATGATTCCCTTGAGCACCAGCGGCCCGTCCCAGCGGCGCTTGATCCACGCGACATCGTCCCAGTCGAGCGTCGGGTCGAACTGGGCACTGGTCCATGACGCGAGACTGGAGGTGTCCCCGACACCCTCGACATGGCCGACGATGTTGCCGAACTTCCGGCGTGGCGTGGCGAGCATGTTGCGGCACCAGCGCGGCTTGGCCAGCAGGTTCAGCAGGTTGGCCAGCGTCGGCTTGGGCGGAGTGGACAGGCCGTTCTTCACGTCCTTGTGACGCTGCCCGAGGATGGTCAGGTCCAGCGTCAGCACCAGCGCCGAACAGCGCGCCGCCTTCGCACGGTCGATCAGTCGCTCGACGAATGCGCGGTCGCGCAGCACGTACAGCTGGAACCAGAACGGCCGGGTGGTGTGCGCGGCGACCTCCTCGATCGAGCAGATGCTCATCGTCGACAGGGTGAACGGCACGCCGAACGCCTCGGCTGCGCGTGCGGCGAGGATCTCGCCGTCGGCCCACTGCATGCCGGCCAGCCCGGTCGGCGCCAGCGCGACCGGCATCGATACCGGCTGGCCGAGCATGGTCGTGGCGATCGACCGGTTGTCGACGTTGACTGCCACGCGCTGGCGGAACTGCAGCGCCTGCAGGTCGGCCTGGTTGGACCGGTAGG
>JBILGF010000463.1:0-2844 GCA_044351195.1 Burkholderiales bacterium | reverse complement strand
CCTCGATGCAGGACAGCTCGCGGGGCTGCGGCCGCGCCGCAGGCGCAACAGCCACAAGGGAACCTACGGCAACGTGGGCATCATCGGCGGCGCGCCGGGCATGGTTGGCGCTGCAGTGCTCGCCGGACGCGCTGCGCTGCTCGCCGGCGCCGGGCGGGTGACCCTCGGCCTGATCGATGAAAACGGCCCGACCTTCGATCCGCTGCAGCCCGAACTGATGCTGCGCCGCTGGCATGAGCTGCCGCGCCTGGACGCCCTCGATACGCTGGCCATCGGGCCCGGCCTCGGCGATTTCCCCGAATCGCACGCGGCCCTGGCCTGGGCCGTCGCATCGCCGCTGCCGCTGGTCGTGGATGCCGATGCCCTGAACCTGATCGCGCGCGACGACGGCCTGCGCACCGCCCTTGCCGGCCGCCAGGCCGCCTCCATCCTGACGCCTCATCCGGCCGAAGCAGCACGACTGCTCGGCACGGACACCGCCACCGTGCAGGCCGACCGGGTCGGCAGTGCATGCCGGCTCGCGTCGGCCTGCCATGCCGCCGTGGTGCTCAAGGGGGCAGGCAGCATCAGTGCGATGCCCGCAGGCCCCTGGTTCGTCCACCGCACGGGCAACCCGGGGATGGCCTCTGCTGGCATGGGGGACGTGCTTACCGGCATCATCGCTGCGCTGCTGGCACAGGGCCTGCCGATCCAGGATGCGCTGACCGGTGCCGTCACCGCACACGGGGCCGCCGCCGATGCGGTGTCGATCGATGCCGGCTTTCCATCCGGCATGCCGGGGCTTACCGCAACCGAGGTCGCGCACCGGGTGCGCCTGGTGCTCGGCGAAGGCTGACCGACACCGCTCAGTGCGCGGTCGATCGGAACTCGGCGTTCAGCGAATCGACCGCCGCCCTGGGGCCGGGCATGTGCGGGTTGATCGCCAGCGCCGACTCGAAGGCCGCCAGCGCTTGCGCGCGCAGCCCGTGGCGCAGGCAGATCTGCGCGAAGCCGCAGATCGCGCCGAAGTGACGAGGTTCCAGTTCCAGGGTACGGATGATGTCGGCCACGCTGTCGCCGTCGCGCTCCATCAGGAAGTACATCGTCGCGCGCTTGTTCCAGGCCTCGACATAGTCGGGCTGGTCGGCCAGCAGCGTATCGAGCAGGCCCTCGGCAGCCTCGAACTCTCGCGCCGCGATATGGCGGATCGCGCGGTCGAGCCGCTGTTCGAGCTGTGCGTCCTGGTGCGACGTCCACAGCGCCCAGATGGTGTCTTCGGCCTCGCCAGCCACGACCAGGTCACCGGTCGTGGCCAGGGTGCAGAACAGATCGGCCAGGCGCCGCTCGGCCGCGTTGCCCGGTACCCGGGCCTGGGGCCGCGAGACGATCAGCCGCAGCGCGTGGTGCAACGGTGCCAGATTCATCGGTCGCGTCCGCCATCGCCGCGGATCACGGTGGTCGTGATCCGTGTGCCGTTGCCGGCATCGCCCTCGGCCGACGGCGCGAGGCCGTCGTGATCCAGCCAGGAGGTGAAGGTCTCGTGCATCAGCCAGGCAGCCCCGCCACGGGCGCGAGGCGCCGCACCAGCGCGACGCCGGCGATGGTCGCGGCGACCGAACCGCAGACATGCAGCGCCACCAGGGCGCAGGCCCAGCCGAAGGCACCGCGGTCGAGCAGTCCGACGGTCTCTGCCGAAAAAGTCGAGAAGGTGGTCAGCCCGCCGAGGAAGCCGGTCATCAGGAACAGCCTGACTTCCGGTGACCAGCCGGCGTTGCGGCCGGCCAGTTCCCAGAAGACGCCGATGAGCAGCCCGCCCACCACGTTGGCCGCGAGCGTGCCCAGCGGCACCGGGCCGAACAGCGGGTTCCAGGACAGTGCAAGCACCCAGCGCAGCCAGGCGCCAAGGGCGGCGCCGACACCGACGGCAAGGAAACCGGCCGCGGTCACTGCTCGCCGCCGGCCAGCCAGCGTCCGGCCGCCTGGTCATCGCTTGCGCGCGACTCGACCCAGCGCTCGCCTGCAGGCGTGCGCTCTTTCTTCCAGAACGGTGCCCGCGTCTTGAGGTAGTCCATGATGAAAGCGCAGGCCGCAAGCGCTTCCTCGCGATGCGCCGACAGCGTGACCACCAGCACGATCTGGTCGGCCGGCAGCAGGCGACCGACACGATGCACGATCAGTGCATCCTGCAGGCGCCAGCGGGCATGCGCCTCGTCCGCGATCTGCTGCAGGGCTTTCTCGGTCATGCCCGGGTAGTGCTCGAGCGTGAGCTCGGTGACGCCACTGCCTGCGTTGAAATCGCGCATCACGCCGATGAAGCTGGCGACTGCACCGACATCGCTGCGACCCGCCCGCAGGGCCCGGATCTCGGCCGAGACGTCGAAATCGTCACTCTGCACGCGTACCGGCATCGTTCAGCCCCCGGTCACCGGCGGGAACAGCGCGACCTCGTCGCCATCGGCGAGGACCTGCTCCTCGCCGCAGAGATCGTGATTGACCGCGATGCGCAGCAGGCGCCCGGGGTCGAGCTCGTGGGCCCAGGCACCACCCCGGCCGGCGAGCCAGGCGCGCAGATCACCGGCGGTGAGCACGCCGTCGGGCAGCACCACCCGCTCGCGCTCGATGCCGAGGGATTCGCGAAGGCGTGCGAAGAACAGGATCTGGACGGTAGGCATGGCGCGATGATAGCGCCGCGGCCGTGCGGCGGCACCCATCGCGTGTCGTGATCACACCCGGCGTCGCGCAAATCGTCCGCACACGAAGGCCGCGATCGCCTCGATATCGTCGATATCCAGGCGCGGCACCTGCACCGGCAGCGCCGGCTGGTCGGTGGCCACCGCAACCACCCAGGGGTCGGCCGGTGCCAGC
>JBILGF010000462.1:0-2850 GCA_044351195.1 Burkholderiales bacterium | reverse complement strand
GGCGAAGATGCTCTCGGTGACCACCGCGAAGGCGATCACCGAGCCGAACTCCAGCCCGACGATGGTGACGATCGGGATGAGGATGTTCTTGAACACATGCACGCCGATGATCCGGCGGTCGGACAGCCCCTTCGCGCGGGCGAAGCGGATGTAGTCCTGCACCATCACCTCGCGCGTGCCGGCACGGGTCAGGCGGATCAGCAGTGCCAGGTTGAACAGCGCCAGGTTGGTCGCCGGCAGCAGCAGGTGGCTCCAGCCGTCGAGCGTGAGGAAGGACACCGGTATGCCGAACAGGTCGACGGTGTCACCGCGCCCCGTCGGCGGCAGCCAGCCGAGCCAGACGGAGAACACCATGATCAGCATGAGCCCGACCCAGAACGTCGGCAGGCTGAAACCCAGGATGGAGCCGGCCATGATGCCTTTCGCGATCTTCGACTCCGGGCGCAGGCCGGCATACAGCCCGAGCGGGATGCCCAACACGATGGCGATCGCCATCGATGCGGCCGCCAGTTCCAGCGTCGCCGGCATGCGCTGGAAGATCAGCTCCAGGGCCGGGATGCCGGTGGAGAACGAACGCCCCAGGTCGCCCGACAGCGCGCTCGACAGGAAGTGCCAGTACTGCAGGTACAGCGGCTGGTCGAGGCCGAGTTCGGCGATCGCGCGCGCGATGTCCTGCTGGTCGGCGTTCGGGTTGACCAGGATATCGACCGGGTTGCCGATCGCATACACGCCGAAGAACACCAGCAGCGACATGACGAACAGCACGCCGGTGCTCTGCATCAGGCGGCGCAGGATGAAGGCGGGCACGGGCGGGCGGTGTCGGTCAGGGAACGCGGGTCGCGGCTACTTCTCGAGCCTGAACTCGTGCGCCCAGGTCGCCTCGTCGGTGCGCGCGGTGTAGCCGAGCCCGCGCCGCATTCCCCAGACGCCGACCTGGTGGTACAGCGGTATCAGCCCGACATCGGCCATCGCCGCCTCGGTCGCCGCCTGGAACAGCTTCTCGCGTGCCGGGTCGTTCAGCGTGGACAGGCCCTTTTCGGTGAGCTGATCGACCTTCGCATTCGAGTAGCGACCGCGGTTGGAAACGCCAAGGCCCTTCTCCTTGTCGAAGGTGGCCAGCAACGAGCGCAGCGACGAGGAAGCCTCTCCGGTGGCTGCCGCCCATCCCGCAAGCAGGAAGCTGAACTCGAGGTTGTTGGCGCGGCTGAAGAACACCGCAGAGGGCATCGCCTCGACCCGGGTGCGTATGCCGACCTTGGACAGCATGCCGGCCACCGCCTGCGCGACCTGCTCGTCGTTCACGTAGCGATCGTTGGGTGCGTGCAGCGTGATCGTGAAGCCGTCCGGGTAGCCAGCCTCGGCAAGCAGCCGGCGTGCGCCATCGGGGTCGTAGGCCGGCGGGCGGATGCCCGGCACGTAGCCGAACAGGCCTGGCGGCAGCAACTGTCCGGTAGGTACCGCTGCGCCTTCCATCACCTTGTCTGCGATGGCCTGTCGGTTCACCGCCATCGACATCGCACGTCGCACCCGCACGTCTTTCAGCGGATTCCTGTCCAGGGGCTTGCCGCTGGCATCGGCAATGAACGGCGAGCGGTCGCGCGCATGGTCCATGTGCAGGTAGATGAAGCGGTTCGAGATGCCGCGCGCGAGCGTCAGCTCCTTGTTGAGCGCGAGGCGGGCGATGTCGGCCGTGGGCACGTTCTCGATCGCGCGCACGTCGCCGGCGAGCAGCGCCGCGACCCGCGTCGGATCCTTCGCGATGATGCGCAGCGTCGCGCGCTCCCAGGCCGGCTTCGGCCCCCAGTAGGCGTCGTTGCGCGCGAGTTCGATCCGGTCGTCGAGCTGCCAGCGCACGAAGCGCCACGGGCCGGTGCCGTTGATCGCGCGGCCGGCATTGAAGTCTTCGGTGGTTGCCTTCTCGTGCTTCGCGGAAATCACGTAGATGGTCGACAGGTCGTTCGGCAGCAGCGGATACGGCGTCTTCGTGCGCACCCGGATGGTGAACGGATCGACCACCTGCACGTCGGCGATCTGCCGGGTGTAGATGCCGAACGAGGACGGGCTCTTCGGTACGTTCGGCGCGCGGCGCAGCGAGGCGACCACGTCGGCGGCGGTGAAGTCGGAGCCGTCGTGGAAGCGCACGCCCTTGCGCAGCCGGAACTCCCAGGTGAGCTCGTCGACCGTGCGCCAGGATTCGGCGAGGCCAGGCCGCAGCCGGTAGCTGCCATCCTTCGCGACGAGCGTCTCGTAGAGATGCTCCATCACGTTGTTGTTCGGCGACAGGTTGTGGAAATGCGGGTCCATCGAGGTGATCGCCGCGGACAGGCCGATCGACAGTTCCGGCGCCTGCGCCCGCGCCGGCGCTGGCGGCCAGGCGATGAGGGCTGCGGCGAGCAGCAGCACGGCAGTGGCGGTCACGCGGCGCAACGATGGCATCGGTCGGTTCCCCTGTGGTGGACGCAGGCAGGATAGCCGAACGCCCGCGATTATCGAAGCCGCGCGTGCCGCGATGGTGGAACAGCGGAACGACGGACCAGCGGCTGCGTCACGGGGGGCATCCGGCGCAGCCGGTCAGCCGCCGCTGGTTTGACAGCCGCGGTACCGGCTGCCTATGCTGTCCATCGATATCGGAGTGACACCCATGACCGCCCATCCTTCCGCTTCCGCCGCTGACGGTCGCTCCTCGAATGCGTATGCACGGCCCTCGGACGCGTCGGTCGAGATGATCCGGCAACTGATCGGTTACCCGACGACCAGCCGCGATTCCAACCTCGAACTGATCCATTTCGTCCGCGACTACCTGAAGTCCAATGGCGTGGACGACGTGCGCCTCACCTTCGATGACGACAA
>JBILGF010000461.1:0-2860 GCA_044351195.1 Burkholderiales bacterium | reverse complement strand
AATCGTCGCCGGGCGGCTCGTCCGCAGCCCGCGGCGAGACGATTGCGCGCAGCACCCGGAACAGTTCGCGGTGGCTGCGCGGGGGTTTCTGCTGCGCGAACTCGCGCCGCGCATTGCGCATCAGCGTGCGCAACTGCTGCGTGTCGCAGCCGGGGTGGGCTGCGGCCAGTTCCGTCAGCGCCGAATCGTCAGCCATCAGGCGCTCACGCCAGCGTTCGATCGAATGCTGCAGCGCCACTTCGGCCGCCGAGGTGCCATCCCAGACCGAGAACTGTGCCTCGACATGCGCCGGATCGATGTCGCGCATCAGCCGGCCGATGTACTGCAGCTGGCGCCGGCGCGCCTCGTGGCGGGTGATCGAGCGGCACTCGCGCACGGCGTCGAACAGCGCCTCGGGCAGCCCCAGGCCCAGCAGCCGTTCCTTCGGCAGTTCCACCAGGCGGGCGCCCAGCGCCTGCAGGTCGTGCGCGGCCTTCTTCAGGCGCGTCTTGCTCGGCGGCAGCGGCAGTTCCAGGTCTTCGGATTCGGTCATGTCTCGGATGCACGCGTGGACGGACGTCCGGGCGCGCAGGGTGGGTTGTCGGGGCACTGGTATCATGAGTATCGCCTTTCCAGCGCAAGATGGTGACCCCCGCGTGAGCCCCGACCGATGAGCAATGCCCGATTCAGCCTGTCCGAAGACACCCTGAAGCAGATCGCCACCGATGCGCTCGCCCATGCGAAGGCACTGGGAGCCAGTGCAGCCGATGCCGAAGTCAACGACGGTTTCGGCCAGGGCGTGACCGTGCGCTCGCGCGAAGTCGAGACGATCGAGTACACGCGCGACAAGTCGCTCGGCATAACCGTCTACCTCGGCCGGAACCGGGGCTCGGCGAGCACGTCCGATTTCACCCCCAGGGCAATCCGCGACACGGTCGAGGCCGCGCTGACCATCGCGCGCTATACCGGGGCCGATGACTGCGCCGGCCTGCCCGATGCACACCGGCATCCGGTGACCCTGCCGGAACTCGATCTGTATCACCCGTGGGATGTCCCGGTCGAGACGGCGATCGAGATCGCCAGCCGCTGCGAGGCGGCCGCGCTCGATTTCGATCCGCGCATCACCAATTCCGAAGGCTCGAACATCTACACCCAGCAGTGGCATTTCGTGCATGCCAACTCGAACGGCTTCGTCGGCGGCTATCCGACCTCGCGCTACAGCCTGTCCTGCTCGGTGATCGGCGGGCAGGGTGATGACATGCAGCGTGACGACTGGTACACGGCAGCGCGGCGCGAAGATGAGCTCGAATCGGCCGAGGCGGTTGGCCGGCGCGCCGGCGAGCGCACGGTGCGCCGGCTCGATGCGCGCAAGCTCGATACCCTGCAGGCGCCAGTACTGTTCGATGCCACGCTCGCCGGCGGCCTGATCGGGCATTTCGTGGGGGCAGTGTCCGGCGGCGCGCTGTACCGCAAGTCATCCTTCCTGCTCGACAGCCTCGGTACCCCGGTGTTCTCGCCGAACGTCCACCTGCGCGAGGCCCCCCATGTGCCGCGCGGCCTGTCCAGTGCGCCGTTCGACGACGAGGGCGTAGCCACGGTCACGCGCGACGTGGTCAGTGCCGGTGTGGTGCAGGGATATTTTCTCGGCACCTATTCGGCGCGCAAGCTCGGCATGGAGAGCACCGGCAACGCCGGCGGCAGCCACAACCTGATCCTGGACAGCGGCACGCTCGGTTTCGACGGCCTGCTGAAGAAGATGGGCCGCGGGCTGGTGGTGACCGAACTGCTCGGCCACGGCATCAACTCGGTGACCGGCGACTATTCACGGGGTGCGGCCGGGTTCTGGGTCGAGGACGGCGCCATCGCCTATCCGGTGCACGAGATCACGATCGCCGGCAACCTCAAGGATATGTTCCGCGGCATCGTCGAGATCGGCACCGACGTGCTCAAGCGCGGCTCGAAGACCACCGGATCGATCCTGATCGACAACATGACCATCGCGGGCAACTGAACGCAGTGCGATGATCGTGCCGGGTTCGCTCTGGGTCGCCTGCACGGTGGCGGCCGCTGCTGGCCAGACGCTGCGCAACGCGATGCAGCACAGCCTGATCGGCACCGTCGGCACCGCTGGCGCGACCCATGTGCGCTTCCTGTACGGCCTGCCGTTCGCCTGCGTGTTCCTGGCCGTGGTCGCCTCGACCGGCGCAATCCGCGATCCACAGCTGGGCCTGCCGTTCTGGTGCTGGCTGGTGCTGGGCGCGCTGACCCAGGTGCTGGCCACCGCGATGATGCTGCTGCTGATGCAGCAGCGTTCGTTCGTGATCAGCACCGCGTACATCAAGACCGAGCCGGTGCAGATCGCGCTGTACGGTTTCGTGTTCCTGGGCGACCGGCTCGGCCTGCAGGCGATCGCCGGCGTGCTGGTGGCCACCGCCGGCGTCGTGCTGATGTCCTGGAAGCGCCCGCCGGCCGATGCGGCGCCGCATGCCGATGCACGCCGGTCGATGTGGCGTGCGGCGCTGCTCGGCATCGCCACCGGCAGCATGTTCTCGCTGTCGGTGGTCGGCTACCGGGGCGCGGTGCTCGCGCTGGGCGACGATCCGTTCTACGGCCGCGCGACGCTCGCGCTGGTGCTGGCGCTGGCGCTGCAGACCGCGCTGCTGTCGCTCTACCTGCGGCTGCGCGAACCCGGGCGCCTGACCGGGCTGGTCCGGGCATGGAAGCCCTCGCTGCTCGCCGGGTTCCTCGGCGCGACGGCCTCGCAGTTCTGGTTCCTCGCGTTCTCGCTGCAGACGGCCGCGGCGGTGCGTACCGTCGGACTGATCGAGGTGGTGTTCGCCGCCCTGATCTCGCGCCGCATGTTCGCCCAGCAGAGCAGCGC
>JBILGF010000460.1:0-2867 GCA_044351195.1 Burkholderiales bacterium | reverse complement strand
AACCGGCCAGCATGGCCGGTTATTTTCTGGTCGGGACATCGCGCTGGCAACCGTCCGCGGCTGGCGGACGAAGGTGGCTGCCCCGGCAGCGTGCCTGCTCAGCGCTGCGTCGCGCGGACGTCGCGCCAGTCGAGCCCGTCCTCGGTGGCAACCGCGATCCAGTCGTCGGCGCAGCCCAGTGCGGCCGCAAACGCCTGCCGAGCCAGCGCCGGGGTGTTGTTCTTCAGGGACAGATGGGCAGCCACGACATGCTGCAACCTGTCGCTGGCTACGGCTGCCAGCAGGCGCGCGGCCGTCTCGTTCGACAGGTGTCCATAACGTCCACCGACCCTGTCCTTCAGGAACTGCGGATAGGGCCCCTGGTGCAGCAGCGCGGCATCGTGGTTCGCCTCGAGCACGAGTGCATCCAGGCTGCTGAACGACTCGGTCACGTGCGCGGTGATCGACCCCAGGTCGGTGATCACGCCGATGCGCGAAGCGCCATCGCAGAGGACGAACTGCACCGGCTCGCGCGCATCGTGTGGCACGGCCACCGGCAGCACCTCGAGCGCGCCGATCGCGAATCGGCCGGACGGCGCGATCTCGTTCAGTGAACCGATCCCGCGCAGTGCCTTCCCGGCACCCTGTATCGTGCCGTAAGTCGCGTGGACCGGGATCGAGTGACGGCGGGCGAAGGCTGACGCGCCCCCGACATGGTCGTCATGTTCATGCGTGACGAGGATTGCATCGACCTGCTCAGGTTCGACCCCGGCGCGGACCAGACGTGCGGTCAGGCGATCAGGGCCGAGCCCGCAGTCGATCAGGATGCGGGTGCCACCCGATTCGACCAGCCAGCCATTGCCGGTGCTGCCACTGCCCAGCGAGCAGAATCGCACGGCTCAACCGTCGGGCGCAGCGCACTGTCGCGCCCCGCCCCGACGGCTCAACGCAACTGCTCCAGCAGCACCGTGAGGATGCGCTGTGCAGTCTCGGAACTGTCGCTGCCGCCGTCTCGATTCAGGACCTGCACCCGGCTGCCTTCCTCGGCTTTGCCGACCACGATACGGAACTGCTCTGCCTTGCGCGGCGTTGCTGCGTCGCCGCGCCAGAACGCAAACCGTGACAGGTAACCTTCCTTCTGCGGGGCGGCGTCGGTATCGGCGTAACGGACGAAATAGAGCCCCTTCGATCGATCCCGATCCTCGACGGTGAAGCCGATGCGGTCGAGCGCCAGCCCGACCCTGCGCCATGCGCGGTCGAAGTCGTCCGACACCGCCAGACTCGCGGCACCGTCGCCGGTCTTGACGATGCGTGCACGCGCGGCCACGGGTGCCTGCGACTGGGCGACGCCAGACCTGGCGACTGCTTCGGGCGTGCCGAAACGCACCATGATCCTGCGCAGCATCTCGCCCTCGAGATCGACATCTCTGGGGCGCGACTGCCACTTGAATTCCTGCGTGTTGCTGCCGACTTGCACCTCTTCGAGACCGCGGTGACTGACGAAGACCTCGGTGCTGCCGCCGGTACCTCGTTCGAGGCGAGTGCGGAACTTGTCGCGCAGGCCGCTCGAGCGGACCGAGGACAGTACGCGATCGAAAAGACCCCGGATGCCGCCCTCGGTAACCTTCGGCCGGGTCTCGCTCCAGTCGGTTTCGAGCACCCCGGCTTCCGGCGTCTCGACTGCGATCACGAACCCGGCTTCCAGCCAGAACTCGCGCATCAGCGGCCAGACCTTCTCGGGAGGCACGGGGAGGACCAGCCAGCGCTCGTTGCCTGCGCGCTCGATGCGGACCTTCTCGACTTCAGGCAGCAGGCCGGCCGATGCGGATGCCGTCGGCTTGCCCTTGCGCTGCTTGTCGAACTCGGAGAAGGTGGCGCTGGCAGAGCCACCGACCTCGGGCACGTTGAAGCGGTTATCGGCCGCAGGTCGAGCGAGGTCGGGCGGAACCTCCAGCGGCGGCAGGCGCCCCGAACTGCGATAGTCGCCACGGTTGCCGTCAACCAGCCCGGACACCGTCTGGCAGCCTGCCAGCACCGATGACGCGACCAGCAGGACGATGCATCCAGCCCGGGACACGGACCCTGTACTGCCATGTCTGCGTGTCATGTACGGCCCCCGCTGCCGGCAGCGGGCACGATGCCCGCCTGCTGCATCGCTCCACCGAGCACGGCGTGATGGACCGGTGACAGGGGTGTCAGTGGCAGCCGGATACCGCCATCGATCAGCCCCATCTGCTGGAGCACCCACTTCACCGGGATGGGGTTCGCCTCGACGAACAGGTGCCTGTGCAGGCCGAGCAGGCGGTCGTTCGATTCGCGTGCCTCTGCAACCCGGCCGCCACGCGCGGCATCGCACAGCGTTCGCATGGCGCGCGGAGCGACGTTGGCGGTCACCGAGATCACGCCGTGCATGCCGCAGAACATTGCCGCCATCGCCGTGGCGTCATCGCCACTGAGCACGCAGAATCCGCGAGGCAACCGCTGCACGAGGTCGGCCGTCCGGAACAGGTCGCCAGTGGCGTCCTTCAGGCCGATGATGCCGGGTACCTGTGCCAGCCTGACCGTGGTGTCTCCGGCGAGGTCGGCGATCGTGCGCGAAGGAACGTTGTAGAGCATCAGCGGGAGATCAACCGACTCGGCGATCGTCCGGAAGTGGCGGTACAGCCCTTCCTGGGTGGGCTTGTTGTAGTAGGGCACCACCGACAGGCCGGCGGCAGCACCGACTTCACGCGCATAGCGGGTCAGTTCGACCGCCTCGGAGGTCGAGTTGGCACCGGTGCCGGCGATCACCGGTACGCGTCCGGCGGCCTGCTCGACCGCCGTGCGGATCAGCAGGCAATGCTCTTCATAATCGACCGTGGGTGATTCGCCGGTGGTGCCGACGATCA
>JBILGF010000459.1:0-2870 GCA_044351195.1 Burkholderiales bacterium | reverse complement strand
CCGGCGTTGCGTGCGGGTCGCGCTTGAGGATCGAGAACGCCTGTGCGCGCGAGTTGTAGACCCGCGCGAGGCCACCCACGACGGTGCCGAGGCGCCCGTGGTTCATCTGCTCTTTCGCCCTGAGAAAGCATTCCTTGAAACGGCGGCTGTAACCGATGCGCAGGTTACCGTTGTTGGCACGAATCGCATCGACGATGCGCTGCGCATCGGCGAGCTCGAGCGCGATCGGCTTCTCGACCAGCACCGGCTTGCCCAGCTCGAGCGCACGGATGATCGGCGCCACATGCTCGCCTTCGGGCGTGGAGACGAACACCGCATTGACCTCGGGGCGTTCGATCACCTCGTTGTTGCTGCCGCTGCAGAAGTCTGCGGCCGCCACCTTCCCCAGCGCCTGTGCACGCAACGGATCGATGTCCGAGATCGCGAGGAAGCCGACGGACGGATGTCTTGCTGAAAGGCGTGCGCGCAGGGTGCCGATGCGTCCGGCACCGATCACGGCCACGCCGAGAGGCCTGGTGCTCACCTTGCCCTCCTTGCGGGTGTGGGTTGTGCTGTAGGTGGCCGGATGATACGCGCGGCGGCCCCGGCTTCGCTGGACGCGGACATCGCGGCGCGCGTAGGATCGTGCGCAGGAGGAGAAAACATGAGTATCCGCATCCGCAAGCTCTCGTATGCGCTTGGCGCACAGGTCGACGGCGTGGACCTGACCCGGCCGGTGCCCGAGTCCGACTTCGGGCCGGTACACCGCGCCTTCCTCGAACACGGCGTTCTGCTGTTCCGTGGCGCGCGCATCACCCGCGAGCAGCACATTGCGTTCAGCCGGCACTTCGGAGACCTCGACCGCCACGACAACCTGCCAAAGGATCGCGACCCCGACGATCCCGAGCTGCTGATGGTCACCAACCGGCCCAAGCCCGATGGCGAGCCTTCGAACTCCCGCTATACCGGGCAGATGTGGCACTCCGACATGTCGTTCACGCTGGTGCCCTCGCTCGGGTCGCTGCTGCGCGCGGTCGAGGTACCCCCTGTCGGGGGCGACACGATGTTCGCCAACATGTACCTCGCCTACGAGGCACTGTCCGACGGCATGAAGCGGATGATCGACGGCCTGCACGGCATCCATCACGCCGAGCGCAAGCGCGCCGACCTGGCATCGGCCGAGTGGAACGCGCAGAAGAAGGTGCTGAACCCGCCAGTGGCGCAGGCCATCGTCCGGGTGCATCCCGAGACCGGCCGCAAGGCGCTGTACATCGGCGAGAAGGTGAAACGCCTGGAAGGCTTCACCGAAGAGGAAAGCCAGCCGCTGATCCGCTTCCTGATCGCCCACGCAACGCGGCCGCAGTTCCTCTATCGCCACACGTGGCAGGCCGACGACCTGCTGATCTGGGACAACCGCTGCACGATGCATATCGCACTCGGCGACTACGATCCGTCGCTGGGCCGGCACCTGGAGCGCACGACCGTGCTGGGCACGCCCAGCGGCCATGTGGCTGCCGACGCCTTCACGGAGGCCGCATGAGCAGCCCGACAGCGGGTGCAGGCCGCCGAAGCATGGGCACGCGAGGTCCTGTGCTCGCCGGCGCGCTCCTCGTGGCGCTTGCCGCGGCTGGCAGCGCGCCCGGCCATGCCCGGTCCGACTACCCGCAGCGGCCGGTACGCGTACTGGTTCCGTTCCAGCCCGGCGGCGCGACCGACATCCTTGCCCGACTGGTCGCACAGCAGATGTCGCAGGCCTGGAACCAGACCGCCGTGGTCGACAACCGCCCCGGCGCCAACGGAATCATCGCCACCGAGATGACCGCGAAGGCGGTTCCCGATGGCCACACGCTGCTCTATGTGGCGATCGGGCATGCGATCAACGCCCTGATCTACCCGAAGCTGCCCTACGACACGCTGAAGGATTTCGTGCCGATCAGCCTGGGTGCCAAGTACACCCAGCTGCTGCTGGTGCATCCCGGCTCGCAGGCGAAGAGCGTAGCCGACCTGCTGTCCATGGCGCGCACGGGAAAGGCGATGAGCTACGCATCCGGCGGCGTCGGCTCGTCGCAGCACCTCGCGGGCGCGCTGTTCAACCACATGACGAAGATCGGCCCGACGCATGTGCCGTACAAGGGCGGCGCGCCGGCACTGGCCGACCTGATGGGCAACAACGTCGACTTCCTGATCACGCTGGGCACGGCCGACGCAGTGCGCGCCGGCAAGGTGCGCGCGCTGGCGGTGACCTCGCCCCGGCGCCACCCGTCGTTCCCGGAACTGGCCACGATGTCCGAGGCTGGCGTACCCGGCTTCCAGTCGGAGGCATGGTACGGCCTGATCGGCCCGGCGCGCCTGCCGGCGCCGGTGGTCAGCCGTATCCACGAGCAGGCGGTGGCCGCGTTGTCCGGCGCCGACGTACGGCAGCGGCTGCAGGTGCAGGGCGCCGAGGTGGTCGCCAGTTCGCCCGCGGAATTCGCAGCGTTCATCCGGGACGAGATCGCGCGCTATGCGCCAGTGGTCAAGGCTGCGGGGATCGTCGCGCAGTAGGACCGCCGGCGCGAAGTCATCCCGACCGCAGCGGGCGTCACGGACCCCCTTGCTCCCACCGCCCCCACCACCCCCACCGACCTCACGGACCGAGCATCGACACCGACTGCGCGTTGTCGACACTCGCGGCACGGAATCGCTCGATCACCTGTCGCAGGCAGGCGATGAAGGCGAGCGCGCCCTCGCCCGGCGGGTGCTGCACCTGGTGCACATAGCCGAAGAGTATCCAGCGCTCGGGAACGAGCGGGCGCAGCACCATGGCCTGCAGGTCGAGCGCCTGTGCGCACAGCCGGTCGAGCACCGCCACGCCAGCGCCCTGCCGTGCGAGCTGGCAGGCCATCAGCGAC
>JBILGF010000068.1:0-9846 GCA_044351195.1 Burkholderiales bacterium | reverse complement strand
TACGCGGCCTGGAATCCGGTGAGCTCGATCACGCGCGCACTGACGGCATTGAAGCAGCCTGGCACGAACACGGTGCGCCCGCCCGCGAGCAGCTGGCGCAGGCGGGTGGTGGCGCGCACGCCGGGTGCGTCGGGCAGGGCAGGGGCGGTGGACATGTCGGCAGCAGCAGTCATCGGATTCCTCGCGTGAGCGGCGATCTGGCGGCGGAGCGTCCCGCGACCGGATCTGATCGATCGGTTGTTCGCGCGAAAGTGTACGCTCGCGACCGGGTCCGCGCGGAGGTGTTCCCGCAGCGGTTGATCGAAGGTGGGGGCCTGCTTGCGGGCGCCGGCAGGTGCCGGCAACCGGCAACCGGCAGGCCAGGGGCGAGCAAGGCGATACGGATCGGTGTGCTGCTGTTCATCCTGGCGACGGTTGCGCAGGGCGCCTGGCTCGCCCGCCGCGACGCCACCCGCTGGAAGGACCCGGTGATCGTCGTGCTGTATCCGATCAATGCAGACGGCACCGAAAGGTCCGAGCAGTATCTGGCCCGCATGGACCTCGCGCGCTTCCAGCCGATGGCCGAATTCATGCGCGAGCAGGCCCGGGTCTACGGCATGCCGGTGGATGAACCGATCGAACTGCGGCTGGCACCGCGCATCCATGCGCGGCCACCGCAGCCGCCGGCACCGGGCAATGCCGCGACGGCGATCTGGTGGAGCCTGAACTTCCGGTTCTGGGCATGGCGGCATGACACCTATACCGGCGCACGGGCGCAGGTGAGGCTGTTCCTGCTCTACCACGACGACCGCAGTTCACCGCGGCTGCCGCATTCCACCGGCCTGGAGAAGGGCCTGATCGGGCTGGTGAACGTGTTCGCCAACCCCGAGATGACCCAGGCCAACAACGTGATCATCGTGCACGAGATGCTGCACACGCTGGGCGCAACCGACAAGTACGACCTGCGCACGAACATGCCCCTGTTCCCGGACGGCTTTGCCGAACCGCAGCGCGTGCCCCTGTTGCCGCAGCGGTTCGCAGAGATCATGGGTGGCCGCATCCCGATCTCCGATCTGCGCGCCGAACAGCTGCGCGGCCTGCATCAGGCCATGATCGGCCCGCTGACTGCCCGCGAGATCAACTGGATCGCGCCGTGAGCCGTGGCGCGATCCGCGCGGCAACGGGCTGCAGGAATCTGCGGCGCGTGCAAGCCTGCCCGGTTGCGAGGACAATACGTCGCAGAACTTCCGCAGGTACCCCGATGAAAAAGCAGATCGATTACGTGTCCGCAATGACGCAGTTCATCCGCGAACTCCACGCAAGCAACCCGCATCTTGCCGAAGAGCAACGCAAGGCGCGTGCACGCTGGTGGGACCGGGCGCCGGATCCCGCGCTCGATCCGAACCTGGATCCGGCCGAACGAGACCGCCTCGCGCAGTCGAAACTGCGCCAGCAAGGCTACGTCTACCAGACCCGCAGCTGAGCGAAGACGAGGCAGGCCACACCAGTCCCGACGCGCCTCGCGGCCGATTGCTCATGGGTGCTCTGCGCGTATCCCTGCCTGGCCTGTGCCCGGTGGATGCCTGCCGGTCGGCGGATGTATCCCCGTCACTCGAAAGTCGACCATCCCGGTTCGTCGCGGTCGAGCAGGCGGCGCAGCGCGGCAAAATGCAGCGGTGCCTGCGCCCTGTCCTTGATCATCTGTTGCGCCGTCAGCCGGACGATTTCCGCCGGGATCATGCGCGGCGGATGGCCCGTCCCTCGTCCCATCACCTGCAGCATGCAGGCGCGCTCGAGGTCGTAGAGGTCGTCGAACGCCAGCGCCATGTCCGGCCCGCAGACGATCACGCCGTGGTTCGCCAGGAAAAGCACATCGGCGTCCTGGAACGCCGCGGCCATCCGGTCGCCTTCGGCAGGATCCATCGCCAGCCCGTTGTAGGCATCCTCGTAGGCCACGCGGCCGAAGAACTTCGTGGATTGCTGGCTCACCCATTCCATCCTGCCGGGGAGGATGCCGGTAAGGGTGGTCGCATGGGGCATGTGCGTGTGCAGTACGACGCGTGCCGATGGCTTGGCCCGGTGGATTCGCGAATGGATGTAGAACGCGGTCGGTTCCACCCGGTGCCGGCCATCGATCAGGTTGCCGTCGGTGTCGACGGTGACGATGTCGGCGGGTGTCACTTCCAGCCAGTGCAGGCCCTGAGGATTGATCAGGAAACGGTCGTCGTGGCCGGGCACCGCGATACTGAAGTGATTGCACACGCCCTCGTGCAGGTTCAGGCGCGCAGACCAGCGCAGGGCGCAGGCGAGGTCGAGCTTGGCTTCCCGGATCAGGTCGTTCATCGGCAAGGTTTCCGAAGCGTGGCAGGTGGAAGGATCTTTTCCGTGAACGGTACACGATCGCCGGCCGGCGCGCGGCCGTGGCAGCATGCGACCCTCGTCGCGGTTCAGGGAGTGCGGGGCGAACGATGCTCGAACGATTGAGGCGCATGCTGCCGGCACCCGACGTGCTGCGGCGCAGCCGCTGGCTGCGCTGGCTCGGACCTGCCCTGTACGACCCGCGGCTGTGGCGAATGAGCCGGCGCGGCGTGGCGCTGGGCATGTCGCTCGGGGTGTTCTTCGGGCTGCTGGTGCCGATCGCCCAGATTCCGCTGGCGGCCGGGGCGGCGATGGTGCTGCGCGCGAATGTGCCGACCGCGATCGCCAGCACGCTGGTGACCAACCCGTTCACCTTCGGTCCGGTCTATTTCGCCGCATGGCGCCTGGGCACTTACGTCCTGGGCGAGCCTGGCCTGCCCCTGCCGGCGACTGCCGGGCCGGATGCAGCGCCCGATGTGCGCCCGGGCGAGACCTGGCTGGCGCGGGCCTGGCGGCATGTCACCGGCGTGGGCAAGCCGTTGGCGGTCGGGCTGTCGATCCTGGCAGTCGTCATCGGCCTGCTCACCTATGCCGTGGTCTCGGGCATCTGGTACCTGAAGGTGGTCTGGGCCTGGCGCACGCGCAAGCGGCGCAGCGGCGGCTGAGCGTAGCGGCGATTGCAAGGTCCGCAGGCGGCGTGCAACATCGCCCGATCTGCTCCGGCGAGCGAGGAACCCATGGAATCGACAGCCCATCCGATCATCTATGTGCGCGGCTACGCGATGACCGAGGGTGAGCGCGACGAGACGGCGGCCGATCCGTTCTGCGGCTTCAACGTCGGTTCGACCGTCTATCGCGCGAGCATCGACAAGGCGTCACCGGCCAGGAAGTTCGTGTTCGAATCGCCGGTGCTGCGGCTGGCTGCCGACTTCGGTTACCGCACGGTGTACGTGGACGGGCTCGACATCCTCGATCCCGAATGGAAGCCGCAGATGGGCGCCGATGGCGCGCCGGGAAAGGGCATCCCGCAGCAGTCCGTCGTCATCTATCGCTACTATGACGATGGTTCCGCACTGCTGGGCGATGGCAAGGCGAAAGAGATCGAGGCCTACGCCCGCGGCCTGAGCGACCTGGTGCTGAAGGTCAAGGCGCTGGTCGGCGAGAGCCAGGGTCCGGGCTTCGATCCTGCCGGGTTCCGCTGCTACCTGGTGGCGCATTCGATGGGCGGGCTGGTGGTGCGCGCCTTCCTGCAGAACCGCAGGCTCGGCGATGACGCGGCCCGTGCCTGCGTGGACAAGGTATTCACCTATGCCACGCCGCACAACGGCATCGATCTGGCCGGCTTCAATGCGCCCGCCTGGCTGTCGATGAACGAGATGAACACGTTCAACCGCGAACGCATGGCGGATTTCCTGAACCTCAAGTCGGTGTTCAAGTCCACCGGCCGGGTCGACTTCATGCCCGAGAAGGCGTTTCCCGTCTCGCGCATGTTCTGCATGGTCGGCAGCAACCGTGGCGACTACGAAGCAGGCCGCGGGCTGTCGCGCGCCTTCGCCGGACATGGCAGCGACGGCCTGGTACGCATCGAGAATGCGACCGTCTGGGGCATCGACGACAGCGGCAAGCCGACTGCCCCGGCTGCGGTCGGCTACGCCTACCGTGCCCACTCCGGCCACTTCGGCATCGTCAACAGCGAAGAGGCCTATCAGAACCTCACCCGTTTCCTGTTCGGCGACGTGAGGGTAGACATCTGGGTGGACATCGCCGGCGTGGCGTTGCCCCCCGACCTGGAAGGGCGCGCAGTGCAGGGGCTCTACCAGGTCGAACTGCTCACCGGCCCGCGTGGCAAGCGCTGGTACCTGAGCCGGCGCACGTCGGAAGAAGACTCGCCCGCCTGCCGCACTCACGCCGAGCTGACCGAGCCGGCGAACAAAGACCGGCGCTCGATCTACCTGTCGACCGTATTTCTCGCCAACCGGGCGCGGGTCGACCAGGAACGCCCCTCGCTTGCCTACGCGATGACCATCGGCGTGCGCGTGCCCGACTACCAGGTCGAGGGGGTATTCTGGCCCGACCAGCATTACGAAGGCGGCTACCTGTTCCACGACACGGCGATCGTCGAGCTGGTTCCGCCGTCAGCATCCGGCGGCGAATGGCGGGTGAAGCACGGCTGGCAGAGCGATTCGGCGGGCGTGGCCGCCACCGAGCTGTCGTACCGGAAGCTCAAGCAGGGGAAGGTACAGGTGCAGATACCGTTCGACAGCGGCGGCAAGCCCGGCATCAGCGGCAAGGTCCGCCTGGTGATCGGCGCCTGGAACACCTGATGGGCGCGCTCCACGTCCCGATGGCGAACGTTCCGGTCGCGCGCGCGCTGGTCGAACTGCTCGCGGCGCGCGGCATCGATCGCGCGTTCTGCGTGCCGGGGGAAAGCTACCTGCCGCTGCTCGATGCGCTGATCGATTCGCCGGTCGAACTGGTGGTCTGCCGGCACGAGTCGGGTGCCGGGTTCGCGGCGCTGGCCGATGCGCAGGCCACGCGCAGGCCGGGGTTGTTCCTGGTGAGCCGTGGGCCCGGGGCGACGAACGGCTCGATCGCCATCCATTCGGCGATGCACGACGCCCTGCCGCTGGTGATGATCTGCGGCCAGGTGTCGCGCAGCGAACTCGGGCGCCATGCGTTCCAGGAGGTCGACTATCGGCAGACCTTCGGCGACCTCGCGAAATGGGTGACCCAGGTCGACCATCCGTCGAAGCTGCTCGAGACGGTGGCGCGCGCGATCGACATCGCCACCTCGGGTCGCCCCGGGCCGGTGGTGATCGCCGTGCCCGAAGACGTGTTCGAAGGCGAGGCCGCGCCGTTCGACGCCGCCCTGGCCGGGCAGGCGGGGCTCGCGGTCGACGCGGCCACGGTACGCGCGGTGGCCGCGCAGCTCGCCGGCGCCGCCCGGCCGCTGCTGATTGCCGGCAACCTGCTCAACACCCCGCGCGGCCGGGCCGCCCTGTCGGCGGTGGCGCATGGCTTCGGGGTGCCGGTGGCGGTCGAGTTCCGCCAGCAGGACATCTTCCCCAATGCCGACCGCCTGTACGCCGCGCAACTGGGGTTCAAGATCCCGGCCGAGCAGATTACCGTGCTGAAGAACGCCGACCTGCTGCTCGCGGTGGGCACCGACCTGGGCGACGTGCCCACCCAGGGCTTCACCTTTCCGCGCGCGCCGGTGCCCGCGCAGCCGATGATCCATGTCTATCCCGACGCGGAGGTGGCTGCGCGGGTGTACCAGCCGCAACTGCGCTGCATCGCTGATCCGGTCGCCTTCCTGGAAGCCCTCGCCGGCTGCCTGCCGGACCGGCCCGACCCGCGCGAGGCCTGGGTCGAATCGCTGCAGGCCTACCTGCACAGGATCCGCCGCTTCGACGCTGCCACCCCGCCCGATGGCGCGTCGTTCGGCCATGTCGTCGCAGCGCTCGACCGGCAGATGGCCGATGACGGGGTGCTGGTGGTCGACGCGGGCAACTTCAACACCTGGACGCAGCGCTACTTCATGTTCCGCGGCGAACGCCGGATGTCGGGCACGATGGCCGGTGCGATGGGCATGGGCGTGCCCGGCGCGATGGCCTGGTCGCTGCGCTTCCCCGGCCGGCAGGTGGTGGCCCTGGTCGGCGATGGCTGCGTGATGATGACCGGCAACGAACTGGCCACCGTCGTGCAGTACGGCGCGAAGCCGAAGCTGTTCATCGCCGACAACGGGTCGTACGGCACGATCCGGCTGCACCAGGAGAAGCGCTTCCCCGGGCGCGTCTCCGGCACCCGGCTGCACAACCCTGATTTCGCGCGCTGGGGCGCAGCGTTCGGCGCGGCGGCGTTCACGATCGATGCCACCGACGCCGCCGATGCGATCGAGGCGCGGGTAGCCGAGGCGCTGGCCTTCGACGGTCCGGCGGTCGTGCATGTGCATGCCAGCCTGCAGCAGTTGTCTGCGTTCCAGCAGCTCTCGAATCCCCCTGCGGCATCTGGTCGCTGAAACCGGACGAACGACACGATGACGCCATCGACGCTCCCCTCCCTGCCTGCCGGCGCCGTTGCCGCTCCCGCCGATGCCGCCGATGCCACCGCTTCGCCGCGCGGCCCTGCGGTGCCTCGCCCGGCGGCCACGCTGGTGCTGCTGCGCGACACCGGACAGGGCCCCGAGGTGCTGCTGCTGCAGCGCAGCCCGCACCTCGACTTCATGGCGGGTGCCTTCGTGTTCCCCGGTGGCGGGGTCGATACGACCGATCGCGCACCCGATATCGCGGCGCGCTGCGTCGGGCTTGACGATGCCGCAGCCAGCGCGCGCCTGTCGCTGGAAAGCGGCGGGCTCGCCTACTACGTCGCGGCGATCCGCGAGACGTTCGAGGAAGCCGGCCTGCTGCTCGGTTACGAGCCGGCCGGCCACCTGCTCGACCTCAAGCCTTCGCTGGAAGAGACCCGGTTTGCTACCCATCGGCGCGAGGTGCACGACCGCCGGCGCACGCTGGCGGAAGTCTGCGCGGCCGAATCGCTGCAGCTCGCCACCGACCGCATCGTCTACCTCGGCCACTGGATCACGCCGGTGTCCGAGAAGAAGCGCTACGACACGCGGTTCTTCGTGGCGGCGGTGCCCGAGAACCAGGCCAGCCTGCATGACGACATCGAGAGCGTGAGCCAGCTCTGGATCACCCCGTCCGACGCGCTGGCCATGCAGTCGCGCGGCGAACTGATGCTGCGTTTCCCGACGATCAAGACGCTCGAGACGCTCGCAGGCTACGCGACCACCGCCGAGGCGCTGGAGGGCGTGCGCGCGCGCGGCGACGTCCGGGCGCAACTGCCCTGGGTGATCCGGCGCGGCGGCCGCGTAATACGCATCCTGCCAGGCGAGCCCGGGTACGACGAAGCCCAGCGGGTGAATCCTTCCGGCTCCGAACGGATCGGCAGCGAGACGACCCCCGGCGTGCTGACCGTGCTGTCGCGCCGCGTGCGCCGGCTGGTGGCGCCCAATCCCGGCATGATGACCGGGCCGGGGACGAACAGCTACATCGTGGGTGACGCGGATGCCGGCGACCTCGCGATCATCGACCCCGGCCCCGCGATCGACAGCCATGTCGAGGCGCTGCTCGAACAGGTCGGGCAGCGCCTGCGCTGGATCCTCTGCACCCACACCCACCTCGATCATTCGCCCGCGGCCGCCGCGCTCAAGGCGGCCACCGGCGCGATGGTGATCGGCATGCCGCCGCCGCCACATTCGAACCAGGACCAGACCTTCAGGCCCGACCGCGTATTCACGCACGGCGAACGGGTGCAGGTCGGGGGCAGTACCCTGCGTGCGGTGCATACGCCCGGCCATGCATCGAACCACCTGTGCTGGTACCTCGAGGAAGAGCGGCTGTTGTTCACCGGCGACCACATCATGCAGGGCTCCACGGTGGTGATCTCGCCGCCCGACGGCGACATGTCGGCCTACCTCGCCTCGCTCGAAGGCCTGCTGTCGCTCGACATCGAGGCGATGGCTCCGGGCCACGGCTACCTGATGGTCGACGCGCATGTGGCCGTGCGCCAGCTGGTCAGGCACCGGCTCGGACGCGAGGCAAAGGTGGTCGACGCGCTGGCGGCGATTGCCGGCCCCGAGGGTTCGACGCTCGAAGCACTGGTGGCGCGCGTGTATGCCGACACCCCCGAGAGGCTGCATCCGGTCGCGCGGCGTTCGCTGCATGCGCACCTGCTCAAGCTGGCCCGGGACGGCCGGGCATCAGAGCGCGAGGGACGCTGGTTTGCGCTGGCAGCAGGGTAATGCAGGCGGTGCGTGGCCGAAGCCCGGCCGGTCTCGCGCGTGGCCTGGTCAGCTCACGCCAGCCAGCATCCGCCGCTCGTTGACCTGTGCCTTGCGGATCATCGCCACCCCGGCGAGCGCGACGAACACCAGCAGTCCGAAGGTCTGTGCATAGCTGCCGATGCCCTGGTAGGCGAGCGCGAACAGCGCGGGGCCGCACAGGATGCCGAGGAAGTTGAACGCGATCGCACCGCTGGTGGCCACGCCCACCTGGCCCTTCGGCGCGACGCGCGCGACCTCGGCGATGAACATGCCGGTCCAGCCCACGGCCGATGCGCCCAGGCAGACCAGCATCAGGTACAGGCCGGTGCGCGGCCAGCCGGGCGACAGGAAGACCGTCACCAGGCACATCACCGCGGTCACCAGGCCCACTGCCGCGAGCGTGCCCAGTGCGTTGCCGATGCGGTCGGCGAGCAGCCCGAACACGATCCGCGAGCCGACGCCAGACAACTGGATCAGCGACAGCAGCAGGCCGGCCTGTACCAGTCCGAAGCCGATCTCGGTCACCAGCATGGTCACCGCGAACGAGGTCACGCAGAGCTGGCAGAACGCATAGAAGAACGCCGACAGCGCGAGCCAGCGCAGGACCGGATGGCGCCACACCACCGGCACGCCGCCCAGCGGATCCTGGATCAGGCGCGTGCCGGGCACGCGGTCGTCGTCCCAGGCATCGCGCAGCGGCTGCAGCAGCACCAGCATGGCCAGCGCGATCAGGGTGATCGCCAGGAACGCCCAGGAGGCGCCCCATGTGATCGTCAGCGGCGGCATCACGAAGGCAGCAGCCACCACGCCCAGCGGCACGCCGGTCTGCTTGAGCGAGAAAATCAGGTTACGGTTGGCCGGATCGGTGAAGCGGTTGAGCAGGTGGCTTGCCGCCGGCGTCGCCGGCCCGGTGCCCACGCCCATGAGGATAGACGCGACGGGCAGCAGCCACAGGTTGGGCACCATCGCCAGCAGGGCGCCGATCGCCGACATGCCGACGCAGATCTGCTGGGTGCGGCAGGCGCCGAAGCGCTGCACCAGGCGGCCGCCGTAGATCACGGCGAACATCGCGCCGCCGTAGACGAAGCTCACCTGGAAGCCGATCAGCGCCGGGTCTACCTGCAGCAGGCTGCCCAGCGCCGGGGCGATCACCACCATGCTGTTGCCGGCCATCACGGTCACCACCTGCACCAGCGTGGTGACCGTGATGACGGTTAGCGGGAGGATGGACCAGTGGCGCTGGCCCGGCGGCTGCACGGAAGGCTCAGAGCGCTTCGGCGATCGCCTTGCCGAGGTCGACAGTGCCAGCGGTGCCGCCGATGTCGCGGGTGCGTGGCGCGCCGCTACCCGGCTCGAGCACCTTCTCGATCGCCTTGACGATCGCATCGCCCGCCTGCGGATAGCCGAGGTGGTCGAGCATCATCGCGCCCGACCAGATCGCGCCGATCGGATTGGCCACGCCCTTGCCGGCGATGTCCGGTGCCGACCCGTGCACCGGCTCGAACAGCGACGGGAACTTGCGGTCGGCATTGATGTTGCCCGAGGGCGCGATGCCGATGGTGCCGGTGCAGGCCGGGCCGAGGTCGGACAGGATGTCGCCGAACAGGTTGGAGGCGACCACCACGTCGAACCAGTCGGGGTGCAGCACGAAGTTCGCCGACAGGATGTCGATGTGGTACTTGTCCCAC
>JBILGF010000458.1:0-2893 GCA_044351195.1 Burkholderiales bacterium | reverse complement strand
GCTCGCAGCGCGAGCGACCGACGGAGAGGGGGGGCTGCTCGAACCCGAGGCAGGGCTGCTTGCCCTGTCCGAGGGCAGCGATGGCATGATCGATGCAATGACCCGCACCCACTTCGGTTCCATCCTGCCCGACGACTTCCTGGTGAAGGTCGACCGCGCAAGCATGGCGCATGCACTCGAGATGCGATCGCCGCTGCTCGACTACCGACTGGTCGAGTTCGCGTTTCGGGACATCCCCGACACGCTGAAGGCGGGTCCGGCCGGCACCCGGCTGGTGCAACATGAACTGGCGCGCCGGCTTCTACCGGCGGACGCAGACTTCACCCGAAAGCAGGGCTTCTCGATCCCGATCGACGACTGGATGCGGGCCGACGGCGAAAGGCTGTTCGAGCAATGGTCGCCGCAGCTGCCACCGGTGATCGAGCGGCGCGAACTGCGGGCCCTGCTCGACGGCCTGAAGGCCGGCCGTACCAATGGCGCCCGGCTGTATGCGCTGCTGGTCCTGGCGATCGCCAACGACAACCTGGGGCGCGCTGGCGCGCCGCTAGACGCATGCCACTGATCACCGTCTGCATTCCCTGCTACAACCGTGCGCCGGTGCTGCCAGCGCTGCTCGACACCGTGCTCGGCCAGTCGTTCGACGACTTCGACGTGCTTCTGCGCGAGGACGGCTCGCCGGAGCGCGCGGCAATCCGTGCGGTGGTCGAGGACTACCAGCGCCGGTACCCCGGTCGCATCCGCTACATCGAGAACGAGCGCAACCTCGGCTACGATGGCAACCTGCGCGCGCTGATCGAGGCAGCCACCGGCGAGTACTGCCTGTTCATGGGCAACGATGACCTGATGTGCGAAGGTGCGCTGGCGCACGTGGCCAGTACGGTTGGCCGGTATCCCGGGCTGGGCGTACTGGTACGCAGCTACGCCGCATTCAACGGCACGCCCGACAACATCGACCAGACCTTCCGCTACTTCCCGGACGAGCGCGTATATCCGGCTGGCGCCGATGCGGTCACGGTCGCGTTCCGCCGATCAGTGGTGATCCCCGGCATGGTGCTGCACCGAGCGGATGCGCTGGCGGTGTCCACCGACCGCTTCGACGGCGTGCTGCTCTACCAGCTTTACCTCGTCGGCCGGATCGCCGCGCACCGTCCGGTGGTGTTCACGCCGCAGGTGCTGACGCTCTACCGCAACGGAGGCGTACCCGACTTCGGCAACGCGGAAGCCGAACGCGGCAAGTTCGTACCGAAGGAACACACGCCGGAGTCGTCGCTGCACTTCATGCAGGGGATGGTCGATATCGCGCGCCATGTCGAGGCGGTCGAAGGCATCGCGGTCCACCGGCGCATCGTCGCCGACATCGGCAACTACGCCTATCCGATCCTGTCGATCCAGGCCGACAAGCCGCTCGGCGTGTTCCTGCGCTACAGCCTCGGCCTGGCCCGGCTCGGCCTTTGGCGCTCGCCTCTGTTCCCGGTGTACTTCTTCGCGCTGCTGCTGCTGGGCCCGAAAGCGAGCGAGGCGCTGATCCGCTGGATCAAGGGCCGGCTCGGCTACACGCCCGCGTTCGGCGATGCGCGTGCGCGAGCGCCGCGCAACGGCGGTGCCGGCTGAGATGCGCATCCTGGTCGTCGGCGACTGGCACAGCGCGTTGCACGAGCAGGCCGTTTTCGACGCGCTGGTCGAACTCGGCCACGAGGTCGAAGCGTTCGCCTGGCATCGGTACTTCAAGGCCCGCGGCAGGCTTGGCTCGCTGTTTGCCCGTGTGCAGAACCGTTTCGTGATCGGTCCGGCCCTTGCGCGGCTCAACCGCGACGTGATTGCCCTTGCCCGGCGATTCGAGCCTGAAATCGTTTTCGTTTATCGCGGCACCCACCTGTTTCCCGCAACGGTAGCCTCACTGCGCCAGCCGCCACGCGCAGGTGCGCGCCCGGCCATCGTGCTCGGCTACAACAACGACGATCCGTTCGCTCCGGCACAACCAGCCTCGCTCTGGAGACACTTCATCGCCGGGGTGCCCATCTACGATGCCGTGCTCGCCTACCGCGAGCACAACCTCACCGAATTCCAGGCTGCAGGCGCGCGGCGCGTTCGAATGCTGCGCAGCTGGTACATGCCGCGGCGAAATCATCCAGTTCAACTCGATACGGCTGACCAGAAAAAGTATGGTTGCGACGTCGTATTCATCGGCCACCATGAGCCCGACCAGCGCACCGCCCTGCTCGAGGCAGTAGCGCGAGCAGGCGTCGACCTGAAGCTGTTTGGCCACGCCCCTGACTGGAACCCGGTGCTTGCACACTCGCCGGCACTGCGCCACCTGTCGCCGGTGCATCTCGTGTGGGGAGACGACTATAACAAGGCGCTCTGCGGTGCGAAAATCGCGCTGTGCTTCCTGTCCAAACTCAACCGCGATACGTACACCCGCCGCTGCTTCGAGATACCCGCGAGCGGAACGATGCTGCTGTCGGAGTATTCCGACGATCTGGCATCGATGTATACGCCTGGCGTCGAGGCGGACTACTTCCGGGACGCAGAAAGCCTGGTCGCACAGCTGCACCGCTATCTCGCCGACGATGCACTGCGCCAGTCTGTCGCCGCCGCTGGGGCTCGCCGGGTACGCGAGGACGGTCATGACGTGGCCTCGCGCATGCGTGACCTGCTCGACTGGGTCGAAGGCTGGCGCAGGGAATCCACGCAATGAACGCGCATCCAGGACATTCAACGATGACCTTAGACACTGAATCCGCGCCGATGCGGCTGCTGCGCCGCGTCGGCCGCGATCGCCTTGCCTGGTCGCTGCGCCGGTTGCATTGCCCGGTGCCTCGCGATGCACTTGTCCTGGAAGTCGGGTCTGGCGGTAATCCGTACCCGCGCGCAAACGTACTGCTGGACGCGT
>JBILGF010000067.1:0-9855 GCA_044351195.1 Burkholderiales bacterium | reverse complement strand
AGCCGACCATCACCATCCCGCCCAACGCGCTGACCATCACCGTGGGCAGCGACGGTACCGTCAGCGTGCTCGCCGCCGGTGCCACCGCGCCGACGCAGGTGGGACAGATCCAGCTCGCCAACTTCATCAATCCGGCCGGCCTGCAGGCGCGCGGCGAGAACCTTTTCCTGGAGACGGCGGCTTCGGGCACGGCACAGACCAACGTGCCGGGGACCAACGGGCTGGGTGGGTTGAGCCAGGGTTTCGTCGAGACCTCGAACGTGAACGTCACCGAAGAGCTGGTCAACCTGATCACCGCGCAGCGTGCGTTCGAGATCAACTCCCGATCGATCCAGTCCTCCGACCAGATGCTGCAGCGGCTGGGCCAGCTCTGACCGGGCATCCGTGCGCAGTCCATTCCAAGGCGAGTCGACCATGAACCTCCACCTCCGCGCGCTGTCGCGTTCCCCGCTGCTGCTCCTGCTGTCGTTGCTGGCCGCCGGCTGCAGCACCGTGCCGCCGACCAATGTGCACCAGCCGATGAGCGTGCGCCCGACGCAGCAGTCCCGACCTGCGCCGGCCGATGGCGCGATCTTCCAGGACGGAACGGCGCGCCTGCTGCTGTTCGCCGACCGGCGCGCGCGTTTCGTCGGCGACACCATCATGATCGCCATCGAGGAGCGGCTGCAGGCCAGCAACACCACGTCGAGCACGGCCAGCCGGGAAGGCGAAGTCACCGCTGCCATTCCCTCGATCGCGGGGATCATCGGCAAGACCTTCCAGGGCCTGGATGTCAGGGGTTCGTCGAGCAACTCGCACGCCGGCAGCGGGGGGGCATCGACCAACAACATCCTGACCGGAAACATCGCGGTGACGGTGATCGAGGTGTTCCCGAACGGCAATCTGCTGGTGTCCGGCGAGAAGCAGGTGTCGATCGGCACCAACACCGAGTACATCCGGTTCTCCGGTGTGGTGAACCCGGAAAGCGTGACCGCCGCGAACACCGTGTCCTCGACCCGGGTGGCCGACGCGCGCATCGAGTTCCGCGGGTCCGGCTACATCAGCGAGGCCCAGCGCATGGCATGGCTGGGCCGTCTGTTCCTGACCTTCCTGCCATTCTGACCGGGTTGCCTGCCATGTTCGCTCCTCCCCTGCATTCCTTCACCGCCGCCCCTGCCCGCAGCGCCCCGCGGGTGGCGGGCGTCGAACGCCGCTCGCACCACATGCCGGCAGGCGGCAGCGCTCGCCCGCTTCGGGGGCTGCTGCAGCTGGTGGTGCTGGTGCTGCTCGGCACCGCGTGCATGACCGCCTGGAGCCAGACCCGGATCAAGGACATCGCCACGCTGCAGGGCGCGCGTGCGAACCAGCTGGTCGGCTACGGCATCGTTGCCGGCCTGGACGGCAGCGGCGACCAGACCACCCAGACGCCATTCACCGTGCAGAGCATCGTCAGCATGCTCGGCCAGCTCGGCGTGCAGCTGCCACCCGGGACCAACCTGCAGTTGCGAAATGTCGCCGCGGTGATGGTGACCACCACGCTCCCGGCCTATGCCCGACCGGGACAGACGCTGGATATCACCGTCTCGTCGATGGGCAATGCGCGCAACCTGCGCGGGGGCACGCTGCTGATGACGCCGCTGCGCGGTGCCGATGGCCAGATCTACGCGGTGGCACAGGGCAACATCCTGCTCGGCGGTGCCGGAGCGGCCTCGGGCGGCTCCAGCGTGCAGGTCAACCAGCTCAACTCCGGACGCATCCCCAGCGGTGCGACGGTCGAGCGCACGCCGTCGACTCCGGTCGGGCAGGGCGACTTCGTGAACCTCGAGCTACGCGATGCGGATTTCACCACCGCCAACCGGATGGCCGCCGCGATCAACGTGCAGTTCGGAAACGGTACTGCGCAGGCCCTGGATGCGCGCCATGTGCGCGTGCAGGCTCCGGTCGATCCGCACCAGCGCGTGGGTTTCCTGGCCTCGATGGAGAACCTGTCGGTCGCCCGCAGCGAAGCCTCGCCGAGGGTGATCATCAATGCACGCACCGGGTCGGTGGTGATGAACCAGCTGGTGACGGTTCTGCCCTGTGCGGTGGCGCACGGCAGCCTGTCGGTGACGATCACCAGCACGCCCGCAGTGAGTCAGCCAGGCGCGCTGTCCGGAGGCCAGACGGTGGTCACCCAGACCACGGACATCGAACTGAAGGCCGATCGCGGCCAGCTGGTGCAGATCCCGGCCAGCCCGTCGCTCGCCGAAGTGGTGCGGGCGCTCAATGCGGTGGGCGCCAGCCCTCAGGACCTGCTGTCCATCCTGCAGGCAATGCGGGCGGCCGGCGCGCTGCAGGCCGAACTGGAGATCATCTGATGGACCCGAAGGCGATCCCGAGCAGTTCCTCGCTCGATCCGAATGCCCTGTCCGCGCTGCGCTCGAAGGCGCGTGCCGACGACCCGAAGGCGGTCGAGGCGGCTGCCCGGCAGTTCGAGTCGCTGTTCCTGAACCAGCTGCTGAAGACGATGCGCGAGGCGCAGCGCGGCGACGGAGAAGGACTGTTCGACGGCAATGAATCACGGATGTACACCGGCCTGCTCGACGAGCAGCTCGCCAACCGTATAGCCAACGGCCGCGGCATCGGCATGGCCGACATGGTGATTGCCCAGATCGACCGGGCGCGCGGCTTCGCCAGAGCGGCCGAGCAGGCCGCCGCGGGCGCGGACGGTGGTGCCGCTGCGGCCGGCGCTGCCGGCGCCGCCGGGCTCGAGGTCAAGATCGCGCAGCCGATGCCGATAATCCGGCAAGGAGGCGCAGATGTCCGGTAGCGTGATGAACATCGGCCTGACCGCGCTCAACGCGGCGCAGGCGGGGCTGGTCACCACCGGCCACAACATCAGCAATGCAGCCACTACCGGCTACCACCGGCAGCAGGTGGATGCGTCGCCGCAGCTGCCGCAGCTCAGCGGTGGCGGTTTCTTTGGCCGTGGCGTTTCGGTGGACAACGTGCGCCGCGCCTACAGCGAGGTGCTCGACCGCCAGATGCAGCTGGCACAGACCCAGGTTTCGTTCTACGACACCTACCAGTCGCAGGTGAACCAGATCAACAACCTGGTCGCCGACCCGGCTTCGGGCCTGTCTCCGGCGATGCAGGAGTTCTTCCGCGCGCTGCAGGACGTGGCCGCCAGTCCCGGTACGACCACCTCCCGCCAGGCGCTGATCTCCCAGGCCGGGGCGCTGGTCTCGCGGTTCAACGCACTGGACCAGCGGCTGACCGAGCTGCGCTCCGGCGTCAACGCCGAGATCACCGGGACCGTCGACAGCATCAACACGATCGCCAGCCAGATCGCGACGCTGAACGGGAAGATCGCCGGCCTGTCGGGCAACGGCCCGGTGCAGCCCAACGACCTGCTCGACCAGCGCGACAACCTGGTGATGGAACTGAACAAGCAGGTCTCGGCGCGGGTGATCCGGCAGAACGACGGCGCCTACAACGTGACCATCGGTACCGGCCAGTCGCTGGTGGTCGGCGAAGCGGCGCTCAGGCTCGCCGCGGTGGCGAACGTGGACGATCCGCGCCGGCTCGACGTGGGCTACGTGTTCACCGGTGCGCCGGTCCCGTTCGACGGGCGCAGCCTCACCGGTGGCAGCCTGGGCGCGCTGCTGCAGTTCCGCGGCGAGACGCTCGACCCGGCCCAGAACGCGCTCGGCCGCATCGCCATCGGGCTGGGCCAGATGTTCAACGACCAGCATCGCCTCGGCCAGGATCTCGACGGCGTCGCTGGCGGCGACTTCTTCGAAGTGCCCGCGGTTTCGGTGACGCCGCGCAACGGGACCAGTGCGACCGTCGGTGCGACGATCGCCGATGTGTCCGCGCTGACCACCAGCGACTATCGCCTCGCCTTTGATGGCACCGACTTTTCGGTGACCCGTCTGTCCGACGGCGTGGTCAGTGGTCCGTTCGCCACGCTGCCGCAGACGGTGGACGGCGTGACGCTTGCCCTGGGCGGGGGCATGCCTGCGGCGGGCAATGCCTGGCTGATCCAGCCGACCCGGTTCGGCGCGCGCGATCTCGCTCTGGCGGTGAACGACCCGTCCCGGGTGGCCGTGGCCGCGCCGGTGCGTTCGGCCGCTGCATTATCCAATCTCGGCTCGGCGACGATCGATGCACTGGCGGTGGATGCGAGCACCCAGCCGCCGATCAACCCTGCGCTGGGCAATACGGTGACGATCACGTTCAACTCGCCGCCGACGTCGTTCGATGTCGTCGACGGCACGGCATCGACGACGCTGGCGAGCAACGTCGCGTTTGCCCCCGGCATGACGATCGGCTTCAACGGCTGGTCGGCGCGGCTCGCGGGCAGGCCCGAGGCCGGCGATACGCTGGTCGTGCAGGCGAACACCGGTGGCCGGACCGACAATCGCAACGCGTTGCTGCTGGCCGCGCTGCAGACCACGGCGGGCCTCGATGGCGGGGCCAGCACCTACCAGATCGCCTACAGCACGATGGTCGGGCGGGTCGGTGCGGTGGCGAGCGAGGTCAAGGTGACCGGGGGCGCGCAGGCCGAGATCCTGAAGGAGACGAAGGCGGCGCAGCAGTCGCTGTCTGGCGTGAACCTCGACGAAGAGGCGGCCAACCTGATCCGCTTCCAGCAGGCCTACCAGGCCGCGAGCAAGCTGATCTCGGTGTCCTCGCGCCTGTTCGACTCCATCCTAGAGCTCAACTGACCGGGACGGCGACCTAGCCATGGGCATCCGCATCAGCTCCACCACCCTGTTCGACCAGGGCATCGCGGCAATCAACGACCGGCAGCGTGCGCTGCTCGACGTGCAGCAGCAGGTATCCACCGGCCGCCGGGTACTCACGCCCGCCGACGACCCGATCGCGGCCGGGCGCATCCTCGACCTCTCGCAGTCACAGGCGGCTACCGCCCAGTTCGTCGAGAACGCTGGGTCCGCCAGTGCCGCGCTGGCCGTGACCGAGCAGTCGCTGCAGGCGGTCATCCGCTCGTTGCAGGACATACGCACCACCGCGGTCGGTGCCGGTAACGCAACGCTTGGCGATAGCGGGCGTGCGACCCTCGCGCGCGAACTGCGCGGCAGCTACCAGGAACTGCTGGCGCTGGCCAACGCCACCGACGGGCAGGGCAACTACCTGTTCTCCGGATACCGCGGCCAGACCCAGCCGTTTTCCGAGACGACCCCGGGCACCGTCCAGTACGCCGGCGACCAGGGCCAGCGGCTGCTGCAGATCAGTCCGGCGCGCTATGTGCCGGTGAGCGATGCCGGCTCCGAGATCTTCCAGCGCATCCGTACCGGGAACGGCGATTTCGCCGCATCCGCGGCGGCTGCTAACGGCGGCACCGGTACCATCGGCATCGGGGCGGTGCTCGACCCGGTGGCCTGGAATGCGCCGGGCAACCCGTCGAACTTCACGCTGCGCTTCGATGTCGATGCGACGACCCAACCGGCTGCCACGACCTATGACATCGTCGACAACGTCAGCGGCAACTCGCTGCTGACCGGTGCGCCGGCTGCCGCATCTGGGCCCTACCTGCGCACCTTCACCCCGGGTAGCGCGATCAACCTGCGCAGCCAGGGCGCCGAGCCCGCGTTCGACTTCGGTGCGACGGTCACCATCGAGGGCAACCCGGCCGACGCGGATGTCTTCAGCATCGCGCAGAGCCCGACCCAGAGCGTGTTCACCACGGTAAACAACCTGATCACGGCATTGTCGACAACCACTGGCACGCCTGCGCAGAGCGCAAGGCTGGCCAATGACCTGGGCAGCGCGCTGGCCAATATCGACCAGGCGATCGACCGCGTGCTCGACGTGCAGACCGCGATCGGTTCGCGGATGAAGGAAGTCGAGACGACTGTACAGACCAGCCGCGACCTCGCGATACAGTTCGAGCAGAGCGTGCGCGACCTGCGCGACGTCGACTACGCGCAGGCGATCAGCGACCTCACCCTGCAGCGCACCCTGCTCGAGGCCGCGCAGAAATCGTTCCTGCAGGTGCAGAACCTCAGCCTGTTCGACCTGCTGTAGCGATCGCCAGGCGGCGCGCGCCGCTCACCAGGTACGTCCGGCACCCAGCTCACGCAGCGTCGGCATGGCTGCGGGTCGGCCGGCATCGAACCAGTCCTCGATCAGCCTGAACGAGATCGACAGGCTGCGTGGCAGCAGGAAGCTGCCCGCCGACAGCCCGGCGACCATCTCGTCGCGCGTGAACCAGCGGGCATCGTCGAGCTCGGTGGTGTCGACGGTGATCTGTTCGCTTGCCGCAAAGGCATGGAAGCCGAGCATGATCGAGCTCGGAAACGGCCACGGCTGCGACGAGTGGTAGACCACCTCGCTGCACACGATACCCGTCTCTTCCTTCACCTCGCGGGCGACGGCCTCTTCGAGTGTCTCGCCCGGCTCGACGAAGCCTGCGACGGTGGAGAAGCGGCCGGGCGGCCATTCGGGCTTGCGGCCGAGCAGGATGCGCTCGCCGCGGCTGACCGCGACGATGACCGCCGGGTCGGTGCGCGGGTAGCACGAGCGCTTGCAGGCCTCGTTCAGGCAGATGCGCGAGTGCCCGGCCTCGGCGATGCGGGTAGGCGAGCCGCAACTGCCGCAATGGCGGTGCGTCTGGTGCCAGAACACCATGGCACGCGCATGGGCGAGCAGTGCACCCTCGCGCGCCGGGAGCAGCGCCGCGGTGTCGCGCAGGTCGCGGAACTCGCCCAGGCTGCACAGCCGCCCATGGACTTCGTCCTCGCGCCCGGGCAGGCCCACTGCAAAGTAGGCGATGCCCTCGTCCTCGCCGAGCAGTACGACCGTGTCGGTGAGGGCAACCAGTTCGGCAGCCGCTTCGCGGTCGAGCATCACCGCCGACAGGTCGGCGCCGGCGCAGACGAGATTACGGCTGCGCCAGACCGGAACCACCCGGCTGGCCGGGTCGGACAGGCGTGCCGCGAGCCATGCGGCGTCGCCGCGCAGGTGGGTGACGCGGTCCACGACGTAACCGCAAAGGCCGTTCAGGCGAGACTGGGAGCGATGGTCCATGGGTGCGAAGCATACTCGCGGCACGCGGTCGCTGCCATGACAGCCTGGCCGGGTCTGCCCCGGACCCGCTCAGCGCCGCAGGCGGTTGCGCTTCCAGTCCTTCACGATCTCGCGTGCCGCGTTGAAGCCGGGCGCGCCGGTGACGCCACCGCCCGGATGCGTGCCTGACCCGCACAGGTAGAGTCCGCGCAGCGCACCGCGGTAGTCGGCCTGGCCGAGGAAGGGCCGGGCGCTGTACAGCTGGTCCGGGGTGAGCGCGCCATGGAAGATATCGCCGCCGAGCAGGCCGTAGTCGCGTTCCAGGTCGAGCGGGGTGTTCGCCTTGAACGCGATCACCGACCGGCTGAAGTTCGGTGCGAAGCGATCGACCACGGCGAACGCACGGCGCACCGCTTCGTCCCTGGCGTCGTCCCAGGAGCGGCCATCGGGCAGGTCCGGCGCGAACTGCTGGCAGAACAGGCTCGCCACGTGCCGGCCCGGCGGCGCGAGCGAATCGTCGACCGTGCTCGGGATCAGCACCTCCACGATCGGCTCGCGCGCCATGCCCTCGGTACGCGCATCGAAGAACGCACGCTCCATGTAGGCCAGCGAGGGTGCGCAGATGATGCCGGACTGGTGATGCACGCCCGCCCCGGGCAGGCAGGTGAATTCGGGCAACTCGGACAGTGCGACATTGATGCGCACGGTGCCCGAGCCGTTGCGGTGGCCCGCCACGCGCTGCCGGAACTCCGGCTCGAGGCTGTCCTGCGGCACCAGGTCGCGATAGAGCAGCTTCGGGTTCAGGTTCGACACCACGCACTTCGCTGCCACCTCGGTGCCGTCGGCCAGCACCACCCCGCAGGCGCGCCCGTCGCGCACGATCACGCTGGCCACGCCCGTATCGGTGATCAGCTCGACGCCGCGACTGCGGGCCTCGGCCGCCATCGCCTGGGTGATCGACCCCATGCCCCCCACGGCATGGCCCCAGGCGCCGCGCCGGCCGTTCACTTCGCCGAAGCAGTGGTGCAGAAGCACGTAGCCGCTGCCCGGGGTGTAAGGGCTGGCATAGTGGCCGACGACGGCATCGAAGCCGAGCGCCGCCTTGATCGGCCCGGATTCGAACCAGCCATCGAGAAGGTCGCCGGCGCTCTTTGCCAGAAGGTCGAGCAGGTCCCGGCGCTCGGACATCGACAGGCGGCGTACCCGGTTCCCGGCAGACAGTGCGCGCAGCATCTCGCTCATGCCGCCACCGACGTTGGGCGGTGTCTCGAGCACGATGCCGCGCAGCACGTCGGCCACGCGCTCGAGGCGGCTGTAATACTCGGGCAATCGCCCTGCATCGCGCGCGGAGAACTTCGACACCTCGGCCTGGGTTGCGACCAGCCCGGCACCCATCTTCAGGTAGCTGGAATCGGACAGCGGCAGGAAGTTGGCCAGCGGCCGCTCCAGCACCCGCAGGCCATGCTCGGTCAGACGCAAATCGCGGATCACCGTCGGGTGGAGCAGGCTGACCGTGTAGGACAGCGCGGAATTGCGGAAGCCGGGATGGAAGGTTTCGGTGACCGCGGCGCCGCCGAGCACCGGCCGGCGCTCGATCACGCGCACCTTCAGGCCGGCGGCGGCAAGGTAGCAGGCACAGGTCAGCCCGTTGTGCCCACCGCCGATGATCAGCGCATCGAGAGTCGCCCGTGACACGTTCAACCCCCGGTGGGCGGATCGTCGGGTGGAGCGAACAGGTTGAGCACGCCGTCCAGGCCGGCATGGTCGAGCGCGTGCGTGGCCGCCTGCTGCACCGCCGGCTTCGCACGCCATGCGACACTGGTACCCGCCAGCGCCATCATCTTGAGGTCGTTCGCCCCGTCGCCGACCGCAAGCAGCCGAGAGGCGCCGACGCCGAGGTCGCGCGCATGGCTGGAAAGTTCGGCGGCCTTCGCGTCGGCATCGACGATGTCGCCCGCCAGTTCCCCGGTCAGCCGGCCATCCTCGACCACCAGTGTATTCGAGCGGGTGTAGTCGATCTGCAACTGCTCGCGTACCCGGTCGGTGAAATACGTGAAGCCGCCGGAGACGAGTAGGGTGCGCACGCCGTTCGAGCGCAGCCGGCGCAGCAGCGTCTGCGCGCCGGGAGAGAACCTCAGCCTTTCCACGAACACCGATTCGAGCGATGCCGCGTCGATGCCGGCGAGCAGCTTCACCCGCTGGCGCAGGCTCGCAGGGTAGTCGAGCTCGCCGCGCATCGCCGCTGCGGTGATCTCGGCGACCTTGTCCTTGCAGCCGGCGAAATCGGCCAGCTCGTCGATGCACTCGATGGTGATCAGCGTCGAGTCCATGTCGAAGGCGGCCAGCTTGAGCGTATCGAGCGTGCGCTCGGAGGGCACCCATGCCCAGTCGAGCTTCTCGTTCGCGCAGAACCTGGCGATATGCTCGTGCGGCCTCGCATCCACCATGCGGAATGCGCCGTTGCCCAGGCCTGCGATCGACCGGGCGCCGGTGAGGGTGGCGAGCATCTTGAGCGCACGGGTCTCGACATCGACTCCCTGGACGATCAGTGCGGCGGGCGTTTCGTTTCGGGTCATTGCAGCGCCTGCAGGGTCTTGCGCAGCAGCGCCACCTTTTCGCCTGTCGTGGCGAGCGGCACGTCGATGCGCAGCTTCTCGGAACCGGTCAGGCGGTGGCCTGGCCGGCTGCGGACCAGCGCGATCACCTTCTGCGGGTCGATCGGCGGGTTTGGAACGAACTGTATCTGTACGGCGCTTGCACCGGCATCGATGCGCATCACGCCCAGCGGTTTCGACAGGATGCGCAGCCGGTGGGTATCCACCAGCGTGCGCGCCGGCTCGGGCAGCAGGCCGAAACGGTCGACCA
>JBILGF010000075.1:0-9469 GCA_044351195.1 Burkholderiales bacterium | reverse complement strand
ATCCGTTGCCGATCGGCTGGCACTCCATCCTGTTCCCGCGCGTGGTACGCCAGTCGCAGATCGGGCCCGACGGTCATCCGCAACGCGGCGATTTCCTGCCGCCGGTGCCGCTGCCGCGCCGCATGTTCGCCGGCAAGCGCATCACGTTCGAGGGTGACCTGCGCGTCGGCGACGAGGTGACGCGCGAATCGGTGATCCAGAGCGTGACGCCCAAGGTCGGGAAATCCGGGCAGATGGTGTTCGTGACCGTGCGGACCGAGATCGCGAGCCCGCGCGGGCTTGCGGTCGTCGAAGAGCAGGACATCGTCTACCGCGAGGAGCCCGATCCGAACGCGCCCCGGCCGCCCGCGGCCCCGATGGCCGCGCCTGGCGATGCGCTCTGGAAGAAGGTGGTGACGCCGGATCCGGTCATGCTGTTCCGCTATTCGGCACTGACCTTCAACGGCCACCGCATCCACTACGACCAGCCCTATGTCACCGGCACGGAAGGCTATCCGGACCTGGTGATGAACGGCGGGCTGACCACGCTGCTCGTGTTCGAACTGGCACGTGCGCATGCCGCCGGTCCGCTGCGCCACATGGCCTCGCGCAACGTCAGGCCGCTGTTCGTGAACCGGCCGATCACGCTGTGCGGAGAACCCTCGGCCGACGGCCGCTCGGCGAAGCTCTGGGCCGAGGACGACACCGGAGCCGTCGCGCTGAGCGCGAGCGCCGAGTTCGCCGTCTGATCGGGGGGGCGGGCGGCGCGCGGCACGGTCGCCTCGGGTAGACTCGAAGGCTTTCCACAATGAGCCGCCAGTGCGCCGCTGCGGCGCCAGGTAACTGAACCGATGGAAGAATTCGCCCGCATTCGCCGCCTGCCCCCGTATGTGTTCAACATCACGGCGGAACTCAAGATGGCTGCCCGCCGCCGTGGCGAGGACATCATCGACCTGTCGATGGGCAATCCCGACGGTCCGACGCCGCCGCATATCGTCGCCAAGCTGGTCGAGGCGGCGCAGCGCCCGGATACGCACGGATATTCGGTGTCGAAGGGAATACCGCGGCTGCGCAAGGCGATCTGCAACTGGTACCAGACCCGATACGGTGTCGAGCTCGATTCCGACAGCGAGGCGATCGTCACCATCGGTTCGAAGGAAGGCATCGCGCATCTGGCGCTGGCCACCCTCGATCGTGGCGACATCGTGCTGGTGCCCAACCCGAGCTACCCGATACACATCTACGGGCCGGTGATCGCCGGCGCGGACATCCGCCATGTGCGGATGACGCCAGGGGTGGATTTCTTCGACGAGCTCGACCGTGCGATGAAGGAGTCGTACCCGAAGCCGAAGATGCTGATCCTGAACTTTCCGTCGAACCCGACCAGCCAGTGCGTCGACCTGCCGTTCTTCGAGAAGATCATCGACATCGCGCGCCGGCACGACATCTACGTCGTGCACGACCTCGCCTATGCCGACATCACCTTCGACGGCTATCGCGCGCCGTCGATCATGGAAGTGCCTGGCGCGCGCGACGTCGCGGTCGAGTTCTTCACGATGTCCAAGAGCTACAACATGGCCGGCTGGCGCGTGGGCTTCATGGTCGGCAACCGCGACCTGGTGTCGGCGCTGGCGCGGATGAAGAGCTACCACGACTACGGCACCTTCACCCCGATACAGATCGCCTCGATCCTCGCGCTCGAAGGCCCGCAGGAATGCGTGCGCGAGATCGCGATGACCTACCAGAAGCGGCGCGACGTGATGGTGCAGGGCCTGCATGCGGCCGGCTGGATGGTCGAGTCGCCGAAGGCTGCGATGTACATCTGGGCGAAGATCCCTGAGCCATACGCGAAGATGGGTTCGCTCGAGTTCTCGAAGAAGCTGCTCGACGAGGCCAGGCTGGCTGCCTCGCCTGGCATCGGCTTCGGCGAATACGGCGATGACCATGTCCGGCTCGCCCTGATCGAGAACGAGTCGCGCATCCGCCAGGCCACGCGCGGCGTGAAAGAGATGTTCCGCAAGGATGGGCTGCTCTGATGAAACCGATCAACGTGGGTCTGCTGGGCATCGGCACCGTCGGTGGGGGTACTTTCGCGGTGCTCGCGCGCAACCGTGACGAGATCGAACGGCGCGCCGGGCGCGGCATCCGCATCACCCGGGTCGCCGACAAGGACGTCGAACGCGCACGCACGCTGGTGGCTGGTTGCACGGCATCCGGAGAGGCGCCGGCGCAGGTGGTCGACGATGCCTTCGCCGTGGTGCGCGACCCGGACATCGACATCGTCGTCGAGCTGATCGGTGGCTACGGCATCGCGAAGACGCTGATCCTCGAGGCGATCGCCCATGGCAAGCACGTGGTGACTGCGAACAAGGCGCTGCTGGCGCTGCATGGCAACGAGATCTTCGGTGCCGCGCAGGCCCGGGGCGTGATGGTCGCGTTCGAGGCGGCTGTCGGCGGCGGCATCCCGATCATCAAGGCGCTGCGCGAGGGCCTTACCGCCAACCGCATCGAGTGGATCGCCGGGATCATCAACGGCACCAGCAATTTCATCCTGTCCGAGATGCGCGACAAGGGCCTTGCGTTCGACACCGTCCTCGCGCAGGCGCAGAAGCTGGGCTATGCAGAGGCCGACCCGACCTTCGACATCGAGGGTATCGATGCCGGCCACAAGCTCACCATCATGTCGGCGATCGCCTTCGGCGTGCCGATGCAGTTCGAGCGGGCCTACACCGAAGGCATCACGAAGCTTACCGCCGAGGACATCCGCTACGCGGAAGAGCTCGGCTACCGGATCAAGCTCCTGGGCATCACCCGGCGCGTGGGCGAGGGGGCATCGGCTGGCATCGAACTGCGGGTGCATCCGACGCTGGTGCCGGCGAAGCGGCTGATCGCGAACGTCGAGGGCGTGATGAATGCGGTGCTGGTGAAGGGCGATGCCGTCGGGCAGACCCTGTACTACGGCGCGGGTGCAGGGGCCGAGCCGACGGCATCGGCGGTGGTTGCCGACCTGGTCGACGTCACCCGGCTGGCGACGGTCGACCCGGAGAACCGGGTGCCGCACCTGGCGTTCCAGCCCGACCGCATCTCGAACCTGCCGATCCTGCCGATCTCGGATATCGAGACCGCGTACTACCTGCGCATGCGGGTGCAGGACCGGCCCGGCGTGCTCGCCGACATCACGCGCATCCTCGCCGAGCGCGCGATCTCGATCGATGCGATGGTGCAGAAGGAACCGGCAGCCGGTGAACACGAGGCAGACATCATCCTGCTCACGCACCGCACGATCGAGCGCAACATGGACGATGCGATCGCCCGCATCGAGGCACTGGCGACGGTGCCGGGCGGCGTCACCCGGTTGCGCCTGGAAGAACTGTAGCCGATGCGTTACCTGAGCACCCGCGGCGCGATGGCGCCGGCCGGCTTTCGCGAAATCCTGCTCGAAGGCCTCGCACCCGACGGCGGACTGGCGATGCCCGACCACTATCCGCAGGTCGACCGGTCGACGCTCGCGCGCTGGCGCGGGCTCGATTACCGGTCGCTGGCCTTCGAGATCCTGTCGCTGTTCATCGACGATATCCCGCCGCCGGCGCTGCGTGCGATCGTCGATCGCAGCTATCGCGCCGAGGTGTTCGGGTCCGATGCGGTGACGCCGCTGACCACGCTGCAGCCGGGGCTGCACCTGCTGCACCTTTCCAATGGTCCGACGCTCGCGTTCAAGGACGTGGCGATGCAACTGCTCGGCAACCTGTTCGAGTTCGTGCTGGACGAACGCGGCGAGTCGCTGAACATCCTCGGCGCCACCTCCGGTGACACCGGGTCCGCGGCTGAATACGCGATGCGCGGCAAGCGCGGCATCCGGGTGTTCATGCTCTCGCCGCATGGCACGATGAGTCCGTTCCAGACCGCGCAGATGTTCTCGCTGATGGACCCCAACATCCACAACATCGCGATCCGCGGCGTGTTCGACGATTGCCAGGACATCGTCAAGGCGGTCAGTGCCGACCTCGTGTTCAAGGCGCGCTATCGCATCGGCACCGTCAATTCGATCAACTGGGCGCGGCTGGTGGCGCAGGTCGTCTACTACTTCAAGGGCTACTTTGCAGCGACCCGCTCCGATGACGAGGCCGTGTCGTTCTGCGTGCCCTCAGGCAACTTCGGCAACATCTGTGCCGGCCATGTCGCGCGCCGGATGGGCCTGCCGGTGCATCGGCTGATCCTCGCGACCAACGAGAACAACGTGCTCGACGAGTTCTTCCGCACGGGTATCTACCGCCCACGCAGCGCGCGCGAGACGCGCCAGACATCCAGCCCTTCGATGGACATCTCGAAGGCGTCGAACTTCGAACGCTACGTGTACGACCTGGTCGGTTGCGACGGTGCGCGCGTGTCCGCGCTGTGGCGCGAGATCGAGCAGCGTGGCGCATTCGACCTCGCGGCCACCGGCGAGTTCGCGCAGGTGGCGGCAACCGGGTTCGTGTCCGGGCACAGCACGCATGCCGACCGGTTGCGCACGATCCGCAGCATCCGCGAAAGCAGCGGTCGCATCGTCGACACCCATACCGCCGATGGCCTGAAGGTCGCACTCGAGCTGCGCGAGGCGGGCGAGAACATCGTGTGTCTCGAGACCGCGCTGCCGGTGAAGTTCGAGGCGACGATCATCGAGGCGCTCGGATATCCTCCGGTACGCCCTGCCGGATTCGAGGCACTCGAGGCTGCGCCACGCCGGTTCGACGTGATGGAGGCCGACACCGCGGCGGTCAAACGCTACATCGAGGGCCGTTGCGCCGGCGCCTGATCGGCGCTGCGCGGCTCGACACGGAGGTACCGGACATGACTGATCAGGCAGGCGAACTGGCACGGCTGCTGGCCGAGCGTTTCGAGGATGCAGGCGAGCTCGACACGAGCTTCGCCAGCGCGGCCCATGTCCGGATGGCGGCGCATGCATCGATCCGTGACTGGGCCGACCGTCCGCTTGCCCGCGGCATGCTCGACACGCTGGCGGCGATCGCCTTGTCGTCGCCGACCAAGAGCGACATGCAGAGCCGCGATATCGTCATCGTCACCGACCCGCAGCGCAAGGCGGGCCTGGCCGCGCTCACCGCCTCCGATGCCTGGATCGCCGCCGCACCCGCGCTGCTGGTGTTCTGCGGCAACCACCGTCGCCAGCGCCAGATCGCCGAATGGCGCGGCGTCGAGTTCGCCAACGACCACCTCGACTGGTTCTTCAATGCGGCAGTCGATGCGAGCATCGCGCTTGCGTCGTTCATCGTCGCAGCAGAGGCGGCCGGTCTGGGCTGCTGCCCGATCAGCCAGATCCGCAATCGCGCCGCCGAGGTCAGCGGCTTCCTCGAGCTGCCCGAGCGGGTGTTTCCAGTCGCTGGCCTGGCGGTGGGCTGGCCTGCCGGATCAGGCCGGATCAGCCCACGCCTGCCGCTGTCGCTGACCGTGCATGCCGATGGCTACCATGACGCCGGCGACGAGGTCACGCGCGGCGCGATCGACGGCTACGACCAGTGGCGGCACGCGCGACAGCCGTACCGCCGCCAGCGGCGAGCCCGCGATCTGGGCCATGTCGATTTCTATGGCTGGTCCGAAGACAAGGCGCGGCAGTACTCCGTGCCCGAGCGTGCGGATTTCGGCGCGTACATCAGGAACCGCGGCTTCAGGCTCGACTGACCGGAATTCGCGCCAGCGGCCATGAACTGGGCCGCGCCGCGCTGCGCCACGCCGCAAGACCGAACGGGAAAACCGTAGCCGGCCCGCTGCGCCGGGATACGGTGTCCCGGGTGTCGTCGGTCCCCGATCTTGCCGATGTCACTTGTACTTCTTCGTGACGAGCGTCCGCACGTCCACGCCGCGGGCGATCTCTTCCTTGCGCAGGGTGTCGCCGGCGTCGATCTTCACGGCTTCGGCGAGCACCGCCTCGGCGTGCTCGAACGGAACGAAGCAGACCCCCGCATCGTCGGCGCAGACCAGGTCGCCGGCGCGCACCTGTACGCCGCAGATGCTGACCGGGCCATTGATCTCGACGGTCTCGAGGCGCCACTTGCCGGTGATCGGCGTGACCCCTCGGCACCAGACCGGGAAGCCGAGTTCGCGCGAGGCATCCGGGTCACGGATCGATCCGTCGACGATGACCGCAGCCTCGCCCTGCCGATGGCCAATGGTGGCGGACTGACCTCCCAGGTTCGAACATCCCATCAGCCCCTCGATCACGACGATATCCCCGGGCTGCGCCAGGTTGTGTGCTTCGGCTTCACCCATCAGGTTCACCTTCTCGCTGGCCGCGCGGAAGATCTGCTGTTTCTTCTCGACATTGCGTACCGTGACCGCCTGGCCGACAGCGCGCCTGCCCGGCAGCATCGGCTGCAGGATCATCGCCGGCACCGTACCCACCAGGCCCAGCGTGTCCATCGCATCGGAGAGGGTGCCGGTCAGGTCGACCAGGCCACGACAGGCATCGAGCAGCGGGGCCGGCAGCCGGGTCAGCGACAGCGCTGCAATGCGTTCGCGCGGTACCTTGCCGGTCAGGCTGGGCGTTCGGGATTCGGTCATGGTAAACCTCCGGGCAGTGGCTGCCATTCAGGCACGGATGCAGGGTCCCCGGAAGATGACCGGGCCGGTTGGCGTGCCGGTGGGCGAGCCTCCTGCGGGCTCGTTGCTCAGGGCCATGCCGGGGGCCATCAGCAGCGCCTTGAGCATGGCCGCATCGACGCGCAGGCGCTGTTCCGGTTCGATGCCGACCAGCCCGACCGAGCGCGGCGCGCCGTCGGCCCCGTGCGGCAGCAGCCAGAGTTCCCAGGCGCTGCCGGGATCCATGGTCGGGTGGTCCATGATGATGCGGACTCGCAATTCGACCATGCCGTCGCTGCCTGCCTGCAGCGGCCAGGACACCAGCATCGTGGGCCGGGCGCTGGCATCGGTGAGGATCGCCATCATGCCGTCGCTCACCGGCGTGGCGGTTGCGTACCTCGCCGGCTCGATCGCTGCCGTCGTGGCGGGAGGCGCGGCGGGACGCAGGACGTCGCCGGCCAGGAGTGTCGCCAGTACGAGCGTGCTCAGGCTGGCCGAGATCGCCAGGCCGCGCCACCAGCCCGCGAGGTCGGTGCGCAGGCCCGCCGCGGATACCTGCCGGCCGTCGCTCGAAGCCCGGCGCACGCGTGTTCCGGGCGCCGGACTCGCGTACGGGCTTGCGCCCAGACTGACGTCATGGCCAAGCCGTGATGCGATCGCCGCCCATGCAGCCGGGCGTGGTTCCCGGGGAGGGGTCGCCTCGGCCAGGGGGGAAAGCCGCGCCTCCCAGGCTGCGACCAGCGCACGCAGCCCGGGGTCGTAGCGCATCAGGCTGCAGAAGCGCGCCCGGGCTCCGCCCTGCAGCGTGCCCAGGACATACTCGGCCGCCAGGCGGTCGCGCAGTTCCGGGTGGTGGTAGCGCAGCGTCCGGGACACGGTCTAGAGGCTGGCGCCGACGCCGGCGTCATCGCCGAGGCAGCCCTTGAGCCTGGACATCCCGCGCCGGATCGATGTCTTGATCGTGCCGAGCGGAACCTGCATGTGGCCGGACAGCTCGGCATGGGTCAGGCCGTGCATGAAGGCCAGCGTGATCGCCTGCCGCTGGCGCGCATCGATCTGCGACAGGCAGTCCCTGAGTCGTCGTGCGACGCTCGCCTCGGCCAGGCTTTCCAGCGGCCCGGGTGCGTCGTCGGCGAAGGCTTCCACCCAGGCGTCACTGTCGTCGCCACTGACTTCGAGTGTCGGCCGCCGCTTCAGATCGAGGGCGCGGTTGCGCACGATGCTGGTCATCCAGGTCATCGGCGCGGCGAGGTCGGCACGATAGTCGGTGCAGTGGTTCCAGATGTTCACGAAGCTGTCCTGAAGGGCCTCTTCGGCCAGGTCGTCCCGCCTCAATATACGCGCGGCAACGGCAAACAGTTTCGCGCAGGACACCCGGTACAGATCGGCGAACGCGGCCTGGTCGCGCAGCGCGCAGCGCGCGAGCAGGTCGCGCAGCCGGTCCGGATCCGAGGCATCCCCTGCGGCACCGGCGGCCATGTCAGAGTGTCCGGCCCTTCTGCCAGAGGACGTCGGCCACGCCGGCATCGCGATTCACCACCCGGCACAGCACGAACAGCAGGTCGGACAGGCGGTTCAGGTACTGCTGGGCGAGCGGGGAGACAGGCTCGGTGCCCCCGAGCGTGACCATCCGTCGTTCGGCACGGCGGGCGAGCGTGCGCGCCAGATGACAGGCTGCGGCAGGGCGCGACCCGCCCGGAAGGATGAAATCCTCGAGGGGTTCCAGCGTGCCGTTGAACCGGTCGAGCACTTCCTCGATGCGTGTGACATGGCGTTGCGTCACGGCGATGTAGCCGGGGATGCTCAGTTCGCCGCCGAGGTCGAACAGATCGTGCTGGACTGCGGTGAGGCATTCGTGCACGTCTGGCGACACCGGCTCGGCCAGCACCAGCCCGATCGCGCAGTTGAGTTCGTCGATCACGCCGAGCACTTCGACCCGGGGCGCATCCTTGGCGATGCGGGTGCCATCCCCCAGGCCGGTGTCGCCACCGTCGCCGGTGCGCGTGTAGATCCTGGTGAGGCGGAAACCCATTGCAGTCGTCCTGTGGTGTAGCCGGCTAACCGGGGCCGGGCTGCCCGGCAGCCGCGATTATAGGGGTGGCGTGGCCGTGGTCGATGGCAACACGCCTGCCGAAGCCGGCGTGCCGGGGCGCTCGATCAGGCAGCGCAGGATGGAAGGGTCCGGCGTGCGCTGCGCGATCGCCGCGATCGCCTGTTCGGCGGAACGGAACAGGTTGCTCGGGCCGAGCTTCGTCGACAGGCCGGTGCGCTCGAATACATCGACCACCTGCAGTTTCACGGCGCACATCGACAGCGTGATGCCGCCCGCGGCAAGCCGCTCGGACAGGTGCTCGAGCACCTCGATGCCGGATGCATCGATCGCATTCAGGCCGTCGCAGACGATCAGGACTTCACGCGCCCGGGGGAACGACGCCACCGCCTCCAGGACCATGTCCTCGAAGTAGGGCACGTTGGCGAAATACAGCGAGCCGTCGAAGCGCAGGACCACCAGCTGCTCGCTGGTGGGCAGCCCGTGCACGCGTGCATCGCGCAGCGTGCCGTCGGGATGGCGCGACAGCAGCGCCATGCGCGGCCGCATCGTACGGTAGAGATAGAGCAGCACCGCCAGCGCCGCACCGATCAGCACACCGTAATCGATCGCCGGTGCCAGCAGCAGCGCGGCGAAGAAAGTGATCCACGCGGCGAGGCCGTCATGGCGATGCGCGCGCCATGCGCGATTCATCGCCGCGAAACCGATCAGGCTGGTCACTGCCATCATGATCACCGCCGCCAGCACCGACTGGGGCAGGTGGTAGAGCAGCGGCGTCAGCGCGACCAGGGTGATCAGCATCAGCAGGCCGGTGACGACGCTGGCCATCCCGGTGCGCGCACCGGCGGTGATATTCACCGCCGAGCG
>JBILGF010000456.1:0-2908 GCA_044351195.1 Burkholderiales bacterium | reverse complement strand
CGCCTGAAGTGCCTGGCGCTTCGCTTCGGCCTCGACACGCGCCTGCTCTTCCACGCGCCGCGCTTCGGCTTCTGCCTGCTCCTTTAGCCGCTTCGCGTCAGCTGCTTCTGCCGCCTTCTTCTCGTCGGCCTTGCGCTTCTCTTCAGTGAGTTGACGAGCTTTCTCGTCGGCGACGCGGCGCGCTTCCAGTTCACGCTGCTTGCGCTGCTGTTCGCGTTCGGCACGTTCGGCCGTCTCGTCAGGGGCGGCGGCGGGGGCTGCCGCTGGCGCCAGCATTCCCGTGCCCAGCTTTACCCTGTCGACGGAGCTGCTGCCGACATCAGTCTGGATGCTGGCGCCACGCAACCGCCTGACCTTCGATTCGGCCAGCTTTGCGTAGACACCATCCGGAAATGCGTCCAGGTAGGTCTCGAACTCCTCCGGATCGGTGCTGTCCTTCACCGCGCGCCAGAACTCCAGCTCCATCTCGTGGCCCGGCTGAGCCGGGCGCACGCTTGTCCCGGTGTCGTCGCGCGGGGTCGGCGACAGGCTCGGATCGGATTTCGGCCGGGCCCGACCAGGCATGAACATCACCGTCTCGTTCGGGTCGAAGTTGCCGTCGTTGCCCTCGAGCAACGAGGTCAGCGCCGCGGCGAATTCCTGTGCGCTACGGAACCTGTCGTCCTTGTTCTTGGCCAGCGCCTTGTTGATCACCTGGTCGATAGCCGGTGGCAGTGCCAAGTTGATTTCAGTAGGCCGGCGCGGATCCTGCAGGAGGATCTGGTTGTAGATCGTCCACGTGCCAGCGCCTGTAAACGGCTTTTCTCCGGTGATCATCTGATAGAGGATCACGCCACAGGCAAACAGATCGGTCCGGTTGTCGGTCGACAGCCCCTGTATCTGCTCGGGTGACATGTAACTGGGGGTGCCCACCATCGTTCCGACCTGCGTGCGCTCGGCAGATTCGGTGATGCGCGCGACCCCGAAGTCGGTGATCTTCACCCGCATCTGCGAGTCAAGCATGATGTTGGCGGGCTTGATATCTCGGTGGATCACGCCCTGCTTGTGCGCGTATCCCATCGCGTCGAGCAACTCGGACATCAGCCGCACCGACGACGGGAAATCGAAGCGATGGCCCGCGTCGAAGTAGGCTTTGAGCTCCTTGCCGTCGATGAATTCCATCACGATGAACGTGATGTCGTCTTCATCGCCGAAGTCGTACACACCAACGATATGCGGGTGGGTCAGCCTCGCAACGGCCTGCGCCTCGCGCACGAAGCGCTGCGCATAGTCGCGCGACTCTTCCTCGTCCAGGATGGCGCTGCGCAGAATCGTCTTGATCGCCACGCGGCGATTGAGGCGAGGGTCGAGACCTTCGTAGACGATGCCCATAGCCCCCTTGCCGAGGACGCGGACAATCTCGAATCGACCGAGTTGCTTGCGTGGAACGGCGCTCACGTGGGCTGGAGGCGATCGAACTTCAATTGCTGGTAGGTTGGCAGGGAAAAGACTGATTTTAAGGGAATGCCGAGGCTGTGCGTGCGATTTGATGCGATCGGCAGATGGTTTGTTCCGACGCAACACGAACCCGGGAAGTTGCCGGAAAAGTCCCGCATAAAGCAGTTGGCTTGAAAAAGCATCGGTTTATGGTGATCATTGCCTGTTGAGCGTGAAACCGTCTTCAGCCTACCTCCCGATGCTCGAACTGCAGGTCCTGACCCTTGGCAAGCCGGTGCGAGAAGTGCGCCTGGACGCCGCTACGATCACCATCGGGCGTGGATCCGACGCGACCGTAGTGCTCGAAGACTCCACGAAGCACATCTCGCGTCTGCACATCACGATCGAGATGCGAGACGGCGCGTATTTCGTCAACGTCCACTCGAAGGTGAACCCGGTGCTGGTAGATGGCCGGGTGATGCGCGCGGGGCAGGCGCTGCACCTGAGGGACGGGGCACGCATCACGATGTCGCCGTACGAGCTTGTCGTGCGCATCCTGTTTGACGCTGACGCGCCAGTTTCCACCGGTCCTGCGGTCGGGCTGGATATCCTCGACGGTGGGACAGGCGGGTTTCCGGGAGGTGGACCAGGTCGGCCACGCGCGCCAGTCGATGATCCATTCTCCGGGCTGGATGCGTTCGGTCCGCCAACGGTTGCACCGTCCGCCCCGGTCATCGACCCGTTCCAGCAGGCCCCGGCGCCGGCCCCGATGCCACTGGGCAGTCTGTCTGACCTTTTTCCCTCAGCGAGCTCCCCATCCGATGGGTTCACCGGTGTGGACGGCAATGCGCTGTCGCTCGACCCGCTCGCGCTGCTCGGCGGCGCGCAGCCCGTGGGGGGGGCGTCATTCGCGGGCTCCAGCGGCAGGTTCGGTCAGTCCGGCTCTTCTTCACCCGGGCCCTCGGGTTTGCAGGGCGGGCTCGATCATGTGCATGATGTGAATCTGCCGTTTACACCGCCGGCTGTTTTCGACGCGCCCGCTGGCGCGCAGCCGAAGGTCGGCCACCCGTTCGATGACGGATTCGATCCGTTCGCCGAGTTGCTTCCCGGCGCGAGTACGGCACCGACGGCAGCGCAGGGGTTCGCGCAAAGTTCTGACGTGACCGAACTCAGCGCAAAGATCCGACAGGAAAGGGGGGCGGGTTCGCAGACCAGCATGGTGAATACGCCGCTTTCTGCACGCCCGATGGCCGAGCCGATGTCTCGCAGTCCGGCCGCCTCGGCGCCGCCAGCGGGCGATGCGGCAGCGCCAGGCGCGGCAGCGGCGTTCCTGCGCGGGATGAACCTCGGCTACGTGACGATTCCGCCGGGCGAAGAAGCCGTGTTTCTCCAACAGGCCGGCATGCTCATGCAGACGGTCGTCGAGACGCTGATCTTCCTGCTTCTCGCGCGGACCGAAGTCAAGGGCCAACTGGGCGCAGAAGATCGTACG
>JBILGF010000087.1:0-8860 GCA_044351195.1 Burkholderiales bacterium | reverse complement strand
CGAACCCAGGCGTTGCGATCAGGCCGCGCGCGCGCCCGAGCCAGGGGTCGTGGCGAACGGTGCGGCCGCACCGGGCAGTTCGGACAGGTCGAATTCGTCATGGATCAGGTCGCGGATGCGCGCCTTCAGCGCGACGAACTCGGGGCTTTCCTCGCGCCGCGGGCGCGGCATGTCGACCTCGATGTTAGCCTTTACCCGGCCCGGGCGGCGTGTCATCACGATGATGCGGTCGGACAGCTTGATCGCCTCCTCGATCGAATGCGTGACCAGCACCATGGTCTTGCGCTGCTCCATGAAGATGCGGACCATTTCGTCCTGCAGCATGCTGCGGTTCTGCGCGTCGAGCGCGGCGAACGGCTCGTCCATCAGCAGCACCGCCGGGTCGACCGCCAGTGCGCGGGCGATCGCGACACGCTGGCGCATGCCGCCCGAGAGCTGGTGGGGATACCGATGCTCGAAGCCGCTCAGCCCGACCAGCTCGATCTTCTGCTGTGCGATGCGCGCCCGTTCGGCCGAGGCGATGCGCTTCATCTCGAGCCCGAACGCCACGTTGCCCAGCACCGTGAGCCAGGGGAACAGTGCGTAGTCCTGGAAGATCATCGCGCGCTCCCAGCCCGGTCGGCCGATCGGGCGACCGTCGAGCTGCAGGCTGCCCAGCGTGGCATCGTCGAAGCCCGCGATGATGTTGAGCAGCGTGGTCTTGCCGCAGCCGGAGTGGCCGAGCACCGAGCAGAATTCGTCCTGGCGCACCGTGAACGAGATGTCGGCCAGCGCCTTCACCGGCTCGTCGGCCGGGCCGTGGCCGGGATAGATCTTCACCACATTGCGGATGTCCAGCACGCCCATCGTCGCGGCTCCTGTGTGTCCACCGGCATCGCGCCAGCGGTCGTGTCCGGTAGTCAGCCGTCGGCGTTCAGCGCGTCATGGCCAGCGACCAAGGCAGCGTCTTCTTCGCCACCCAGCGCAGCCCCTGGTCGATCACCAGCCCGGCGATGCCGATCGATATCATGCCCACCAGGATGATGTCGGTGCGCAGCACGCTGCGCGCATCCGAGATCAGCCAGCCAAGCCCCGAGGTGGCGCCGACCAGTTCGGCCGCGACCAGCGCCATCCAGCCCACGCCCAGGCCGACGCGCACGCCGGTGACGATCTGCGGCAGCGCCGCGCGAAACACGATCTTCACCAGCACGTCGGTCTCGGACGCACCCAGGCAGCGTGCGGCGCGGATCACGTTGTGCTCGACGTTCTTCACGCCCGCGATGGTGTTGATCAGCAGCGGGAAGAAGATGCCGAGGAAGATGATGAACTGGTTCTGCAGGTCGCCGATGCCGAACCAGAGAATGGCCAGCGGGATCCACGCGATCGGCGGGATCGGCCGCAGCATCTCGAAGATCGGCTCGAACAGGTTCTGTGCGGTCTTCGACCAGCCCATCAGCAACCCGATCGGAATCGCCACCGAGGCGTAGGCGAAGGCGATCGCTTCGCGCTTGAGGCTGGCCCAGAAATGCTTCGCCAGGTCGCCCGACTGGATGAGTTCCCAGGCGCCGGCGGCGACCGCGGTCGGCGGCGGCATCAGCGTCACCAGGTTGGCATCGATGCGCGGCAGGACAACCACCGACAGCAGTTGCCACCCGGCAAAGAACAGCACTAGGCCGATCCAGCGCGCGAAGCGCTGGAACAGGTTCGGCGGCCGGCGCAGCGCTTCCAGCGCCCGGCTTTCCTCGGGCGTGATTGTCGAAGGCGCGGCACCGGTCTGCAGCGCGGCCGCGGCCGCGTGCATCCCCGGGGCGGCGGCGGTGAGCGCCGCGGGTGCCGCGGCTGCAATGCGTTCGGACATGAGTCTCCCTGTTCCGGCCCTGCTGCTGAATGCAACCGGCGCGGAGACTTCCCGCGCCGGCGAGCGACGCAACCCCGTTGCGTCGCCCCGTCAGTTCACCCCGATGCGATCAGGGCTTGAACATCTGGCCGTTGAAGCTCCACGGACGCACCAGGTCGCCAGCCTCCGGGAAGGCCTGCGGCGCCTTCATGTTGAGGAAGGTCAGGTACTCCGGGTACGGTGGCTTGCCGACCGTGCCGGCCCAGCCCGCCTGGATGAACGGCGGTTGCGCCGGCACGCGCCAGCCCAGGCGGTTGAAGGTGCGCTCCATGAACTCGGGACGGAACACCGCCTGGAACTCCTTCTCGAGCAGCGGCGTCTTCATGCGCTTGGTCTCGTACAGCCAGTTCACCGTACGGTCGTTCTCGCGGAACCAGAACGTGGTGTGCGGATACAGGTAGGTCGGCTTGAACTGGTTGTTGTACTCGGCCACCTGCTGCGCGAGCAGGGTGCGCGGCACCAGCTTCAGGTTGGGGTCCTGCAGGAGGGCATCCACCGTGCGCTCGGGGTTGAGACGGATCCACAGTTGCGACTCGGCAATCGCATCGGTCAGCGCCTGCACCACGTCGGGCACGTTGTCGACCAGTTCCTGCCGGACGTAGGTGACGCCGAGGTAGATCACGTACGGATAGTGCACATCGATCGGGCGCCCGGTCTTGCGCTCGTTGATCACCAGCGAGTTGGTGAAGTCCCAGGGCACGATCGCGTCGATACCGCGCGGCAACAGGGCCTGCTCGGGCGGAGGCATGTTGCGGAAGGTGACATCCTTGCCGATCACCAGCTTGTTCGAGGCGAGCGACAGCTGCAGGTAGAACTCGGCGGAGGAACCGGTGGCGATGCCGATCACCCACGGCTCTTTCGTGGCCGGGTTGCCGCCGCGCAGGTCGTTGATGGCCTTCAGCGGCGAGTCGTTCGGCACGATGATCTGGTGGCGCAGGTTCGGCGACATCAGCGCGATCACCCGCATCGGGACGTTGCGGTCGATCAGCGTGTTCATCGGGAAGTTGCCGCCGTTGCCCACCTGGGCACGACCCGAGATGAACACCTCGTTCAGCGTCGGGCCGGACGGGAAGGCCTGGAAGTTCGCCTCGATGCCGCGCGCCTGCAGGAACTTCTGCTGGTTCATCACCGCGAAGATTGCGTTCTGCCCCGACCACGGCGGCTGGTAGGCCACGGTCATCGGCCACCAGCCGCGTTCCTTCATCCAGGCGATCGACTTGTCGGAGATGCGCTGATAGGGCTGCGGCCAGCCCCACTGGGTGAACTGCTGGGCAAAGGCACCCGAGGCCGTGAACATCGCGAGCAGCGCGAACGTCGCCGCAAACCAACGCATCGGGCGCTTGCCCGTCGAGTCCTGCATGGCATTTCCTCCTGGCCGGTGTGTCCGGGATAGACGCGCCGCGGGCATGGCCCTGCACGGCACCGCGTTGCATCCCCGCTCCGAAATACGCCGACCCGGCTGATTGTGTTGCCGCTGCGGCACGGTTCCCTGGATCCGGCCGGCGGCCGGTGTCCGGCGCCCCCAACGTTGCTTCATTGCTGAAAAACGTTAGCAGCAATATTCTTTATCGGCAAGCAGTCGTTTGAAAAATGGAATTTCGCGTGTCATTATCGACCGATGATGTCGCCACGCTCCGAGGCCCGCGCACCCATCGCCCCTGTGCCGGCCTCTGCTGCCGGCGCCGGGGCCGCCTACGACTTCATCGTCGTCGGTGCCGGCTCGGCCGGCTGCGTGCTCGCCAACCGCCTGTCGGAGGGGGGGCGCTTCAGCGTGCTGCTGCTCGAGGCCGGCAAGCGCGACTGGTACCCGTGGATCCACGTGCCGATCGGGTACGCGAAGACCATGTTCCACCCCACCTGGAACTGGATGTTCAAGACCGAGCCCGAGCCGACGATGAACGGCCGGCAGATCTACTGGCCGCGCGGCAAGGGCCTGGGCGGGTCTAGTTCCATCAACGGCCTGATCTTCATCCGCGGCCAGCGCGAGGACTACGATCACTGGGCCTCGCTCGGCAACGACGGCTGGGGCTGGGACGACGTGCTGCCTTTCTTCAAGCATTGCGAGGGCAATTCTCGCGGCGCGTCCGAATACCACGGGGGCGAGGGGCCGCTGAGCGCCTCCGACATCGGCCGGCCGCACGAACTGGTCGACGCGTTCATCGCAGGTGCCGGCGAGGTCGGCATCGCGCGAAACGACGACTTCAACGGCGCCACGCAGGAAGGCGCCGGCTACTACCAGCTGACCACGCGAAACGGCCTGCGCTGCTCCACCGCAGTGGCGTACCTGAAGCCGGCCCGCGGCCGCCCCAACCTGCGTATCGAGACCGAGGCCATGGCGCACCGCGTGCTGTTCGATGGGCGCCGGGCAGTGGGCATCGAGTATTCGAAGGGCGGACGCACGATGGTCGCCCGCGCGCGGCGCGAGGTGGTGCTGTCGGCCGGCGGCCTGCAGTCGCCGCAGCTGCTGCAACTGTCGGGCATCGGTGACCCTTCCCTGCTGGCCGGACACGACATACCGATGGTGCATGCCCTGCCCGGCGTCGGCGAGAACCTGCAGGACCACCTGCAGGTGCGCGCGATCTTCCGCTGCGCGAAACCGGTGACCACCAACGACGACCTGCGCAGCCTCAGGCGCAAGTTCGGCATGGGGCTGGAATGGCTGCTTCGGCGCAGCGGCCCGCTCGCGGTGGGCATCAACCAGGGCGGGCTGTTCGCGCGCGCGATGCCGCATTCGCGCACGCCCGACGTGCAGTTCCACTTCGCGACCCTTTCGGCCGAGGTGGCCGGGGCCGCGCCGCATCCCTGGTCGGGCTTCACCATGTCGGTCTGCCAGTTGCGGCCGACCTCGCGCGGCACGGTGCGTATCAAGTCGAACGACCCGCGGCAGGCGCCGGCGATGCAGCCCAACTACCTGTCGACCGAACTCGACTGCGAGACGACGGTGGCCGGGCTGAAGCTGGCGCGCACCATCGCCGCCACCCATGCGATGAAGGACTACACGCTGGACGAGTATCGACCCGGGCCCGATGCGCGCAGCGATGCCGACCTGCTCGAGTTCGCGCGCAACCATGGCGCGACCATCTTCCATCCGGTGGGCACCTGCCGGATGGGCAACGATAGCGATGCGGTGGTCGACCCGCAACTGCGGGTGAACGGCGTCGACGGCCTGCGCGTGGTCGATGCCTCGGTGATGCCGACGCTGGTGTCGGGCAACACCAACTGGCCGACGGTGATGATCGCCGAGAAGGCGGCGGACATGATGCTCGCCGACGCGCGGGCGCCCTGAGCCGGCCCAGGCTGCCGGGGGGTCGCGCCTGGCCGAGCATCCCTGCAGGATGCTCGGCGCTTCGCTACAGCCCGAGCCCGCCCCAGATCGAATCGATGCGCGCCTTGACCTCCGTGCTCATCGCGATCGGCGTGCCCCATTCGCGCGTGGTCTCGCCCGGCCACTTGTTCGTGGCGTCGATGCCCATCTTCGAACCCAGGCCCGACACCGGGCTGGCGAAGTCGAGGTAGTCGATCGGCGTGTTCTCGACCAGCAGCGTGTCGCGCGCCGGATCGACCCGGGTGGTCATCGCCCAGATCACTTCCTTCCAGTCGCGCACGTCGACATCGTCGTCGGTCACCAGGATGAACTTGGTGTACATGAACTGGCGCAGGAAGCTCCAGATGCCGAACATCACCCGCTTCGCATGCCCCGGATACTGCTTGCGGATGCTGACCACCGCCATCCGGTACGAGCAGCCCTCCGGCGGCAGGTAGAAGTCGACGATCTCGGGGAACTGGCGCACCAGCAGCGGCACGAACACTTCGTTGAGCGCGACGCCGAGGATGGCTGGCTCGTCCGGCGGCTTGCCAGTGTAGGTCGAGTGGTACAGCGGGTTGTCGCGGTGGGTGATGCGCTCGACGGTGAACACCGGGAAGCTGTCCTGCTCGTTGTAGTAGCCGGTGTGGTCGCCGAACGGCCCTTCCAGCGCGGTCTCCCAGCCGGTCGGCGAGGACGCATCGGGATGGATCGCGCCTTCGAGCACGATCTCGGACGTGGCCGGCACCCGCAGGTCGTTACCGATGCATTTCGCCAGCTCGGTGCGCCCGCCGCGCAGCAGCCCGGCGAACTGGTATTCCGACAGCGTGTCGGGCACCGGCGTCACCGCACCCAGGGTGGTTGCCGGATCGCAGCCCAGTGCCACCGCGACCGGGAACGGCTGGCCCGGGTTCGCCTTCGCATGGTCACGGAAGTCGAGCGCGCCGCCGCGATGCGCAAGCCAGCGCATGATCAGCTTGTTGCGGCCGATCACCTGCTGCCGGTAGATACCGAGGTTCTGCCGCGTGCGCGCAGGGCCGCGCGTGACGGTGAGGCCCCAGGTGACCAGCGGCCCGGCGTCGCCTGGCCAGCAGGTCTGGATCGGCAACCGGCCAAGATCGACCTCGCTGCCCTCGATACGCTGCTGCTGGCAGGCGGGCCGCGAAACCTCCTTCGGCGCCATGTTCAGCACCTGCTTGAGCAGCGGCCATTTCTCCCAGGCATCGCGCAACCCCTTCGGCGGCTCGGGCTCTTTCAGGTAGGACAGCAGCTTGCCGATCTCGCGCAGCGCCGACGGATCGTCCTGGCCCATGCCGAGCGCAACGCGCTTCGTGGTGCCGAACAGGTTGCCGAGGACCGGCATCGCGTGGCCGGTCGGCTGCTCGAACAGGATGGCCGGGCCGCCGGCACGCAGCACGCGGTCGCAGACCTCGGTCATCTCGAGGTCGGGCGAGACCGGGGTGGCGATGCGCTTCAGTTCACCGAGGCGCTCGAGTTGCGCGATGAAGTCGCGCAGGTCGTCGTATTTCAATTTAGTGCCACCCTGAACCACCCATCCATCAGTATCCCCAGGAACACGACGCCACCCACCGCGATGTTGTTCATGAACGCCTTGAAGCACTGCTGCGGCTCGCGCGTGGCGCACAGCGCCACCTGGTAGCGCGCGAGCAGCGCGCACAGCACCAGCGCGCCGAAGTAGACCCCGCCGCGCCCGGTCATCACGCCGACGGCGATCATCGTCAGCAGGAACGCCCCATGGGCCACCGCAATGCCGACCAGGTCGTAGCGGCCGAAGGTGATCGCCGAGGTCCTGATGCCGATCTTCAGGTCGTCCTCGCGGTCGACCATCGCATAGGCGGTGTCGTAGGCGATCGCCCAGAACACGTTGGCGAGCATCATCACCCACGCGACTGCCGGCACGCGGCCAGTGGCCGCCGCATAGGCCATCGGGATGCCGAAACCGAAGGCGATGCCGAGCCAGGCCTGCGGCACCGCGAAGAACCGCTTGGTGAACGGATAGGTGAACGCGAACACCAGCGCCAGCAGCGACATCGCGATGGTCAGCCCGTTGAGCATCAGCACCAGGCAGCCGGCGAGCAGGGTCAGCACCGCCGCCAGCACGAGCGCCTCCTTCACGCCGACGAGCCCAGCGGTGATCGGACGGTCGCGGGTGCGTGCAACATGCCGGTCGAAGTTGCGGTCGGCGATGTCGTTCACCACGCACCCGGCCGAGCGCATCAGCACTGCGCCGAGCACGAAGATCCAGACCAGCATGAGGTCGGGCTGCCCCCTGGAGGCCAGCCAGAGCGCCCAGAGCGCGGGCCAGAGCAGCAGCAGGATGCCGACCGGGCGATCGAGCCGCATCAGCTTTTCGTAATGGGACAGGCGGGTCGCGAGCGGGATCGGACCGGCGGGGGCGCTATCGGCCATCGGCGTGTTCATCGGAGGGTGCGCGCGGCTGCATCCGCGGGACTGCGGACTGCGGTGCGCGCACCGGGTGCAAGGATGCCACGGCGGGCAGGAAAACCTCCGTCACCAGCAACTGCCGCCCGCCGGCGCTGAACACAGACCGCCGCGCCCAGAGCGATCGGGGGACGGGCAGGCCACGTGCGGCCAACTCGGCGGCGGCGCCCTGGTAGCGACGGTCCGGCGCCCGGAGCCGGCGGAAACGCAGCGGGCTGCGCCGTACCAGAGGGTCGCTGAACAGCGCCTCGCCGAGCGGCCGGGTGCCGAGCCCGGCGAGCCAGCGCCAGCGGCCGCGCAGCGCGGAGGCGTCGATCACGCTGTGCGCGAAGACCATCGGCAAACCATCGCATTCCAGGAGGACCTCCCTCGCCAGGGTGGCGAGCCGTCGCGGCGCGCCGCGCTGCCCCCCCGGCAGCCCCTGAAGACCGTCACCGCGCCCCACAGCGGGCCGGATGCAGGCTACCTCATCATTGCAGGCCCTGCCCCGCCGCTGGGCGATGCGCACCACTTCGAACGTCCGCGCCGCCTGCCTGAGCCGCCCCGTGAGCGATCCCTCGCCGGTCAGCCACGCTCGCTGCCCCGCCAGCGCGGGCACGACCCGGTGCCAGTGCGTGCGGGCTGAACCGGCAGCCAGTGCAGGATTATCGGCAGGAATACGCATCAGACTTCGATCCACGGCAACACGCCGGCATTCGACACTATGCCGGCATTGGTTTTCGGCGTCAGCGGGCGCTCACCCGTTCAACCATTGCAGGGCTTCGGGAAGCCAGCGAGCGAGGTGCCGCCGGGCGGCCTCCGGCTCGCCTTCGAGCAAGGGCCCGGCAGCCTCTACGGCGGCCTCGAGCAGGTCGGTATCCTGCACCGGATCGGCAAATCGCAACATCGGCAGCCCGCTCTGCCGTGCCCCCATCAGCTCGCCCGGGCCGCGCAACTCGAGGTCGCGGCGCGCGATCTCGAAGCCGTCGCTGCTCTCGAACACGACCTTCAGCCGTTCGCGGGCGAGCGGCGACAGCGGCGTCTGGTAGAGCAGGATGCACGAAGACTTGGCGCTGCCGCGCCCGACCCGGCCGCGCAGCTGGTGCAGCTGCGCGAGCCCCATCCGCTCGGCGTGCTCGATCACCATCAGCGACGCATTGGGCACGTCGACGCCGACTTCGATCACCGTCGTGGCCACTAGCAACTGCAGCGCACCCTGCTGGAAAGCCGCCATCGCC
>JBILGF010000455.1:0-2921 GCA_044351195.1 Burkholderiales bacterium | reverse complement strand
TGCTGCTCAAGCAGATGCTCGAGGCCGGCGCGGACAAGATCGGCGATCCGGCGCAGTGCCATGCCGTGGCGATCGATGCGCGCGCGCCGCTCTATGACGGCGGCATCTGCACCCGGGTCGACTGCGTGTCGCTGGGCATCGTGGTCAATCGCGATGGCCGGCGCTTCTACGACGAGGGCGAAGACTTCTGGCCAAAGCGCTATGCCATCTGGGGCCGGCTGGTCGCCTTCCAGCCAAACCAGATCGCCTATTCGATCATCGATGCCAAGGCCGTCGGCCGCTTCATGCCGCCGGTGTTCCCCGGCGAGAAGGCGAACGACCTGCCGACGCTGGCGCGCCAGCTCGGGATCGACCCCGACGACTTCATGAAGACCGTCGAGGCCTACAACGCGTCATGCAAGGTCGGTACCTTTGACCACGCCGTGCTCGATGACTGCCACACCGAGGGGCTGACGCCGGCCAAGACGCACTGGGCCCTGCCGCTCGACACCCCGCCGTTCTATGGCTATGCGCTGCGCCCGGGCATAACCTTCACCTATCTCGGCGTGAAGATCGATGAAACGGCTGCCGTGCATTTCTCCGGCGTGCCCAGCCGCAACCTGTTCGCCGCCGGCGAAGTCAGTGCCGGCAACGTGCTCGGCAAGGGCTATCTCGCCGGCATCGGCGTGACCATAGGCACCGCGTTCGGCCGCATCGCCGGCACCGCCGCCGCGCGTGCCGCCCTGGCGCCCGCCCACCCCGATACAACGAAGAAAACCGAAGGAGCCCTGAGTGCCGCCGCCTGAGTCAGCCTCGACCACCCTTGACGCACTGACGCGCGAGGCCGCCCATCTCGGCGCCGGTGGCCAACCGGTCTCGCCATCGGCCGCGTTCAATGCGCTGCCGCTGACCGAGGCCGAAGGCGAGGTCGCGCGCCAGATGCAGATCTGCAACGCCTGCCGCTACTGCGAAGGCTCGTGCGCGGTATTCCCGGCGATGACCCGCCGGCTCGAGTTCGGCAAGGCCGACGTGCACTACCTGGCGAACCTGTGCCACAACTGCGGCGCCTGCCTGCATGCCTGCCAGTACGCGCCGCCGCACGAGTTCGCGATCAACGTACCGAAGGCGATGGCGGTCGTGCGCGGCCAGACCTACTCCGACTACGCGTTCCCGCGTGCGCTCGGCGCACTGTACCGGCACAACGGGCTGCTGGTGTCGCTGGCGACCGGTGGCGGACTCGCACTGTTCCTCGTGCTCGCCGTGGTGCTCAAGGGCGGGCTGTGGCACGAGCCGCTGGCCGGGGACTTCTATGCGGTGTTCCCGCACAACCTGATGGTGGTGACGTTCGGCTCGGTGTTCGGCTTCGCGATGCTCGCGCTGGCGATCGGCGTGTTGCGCTTCTGGCGCGACGTGTCGCCCGGTGAGGTACCCGTGGGTGGCAACGCACCGGCTGCCGCCGAGGCCGTGCACAACGCGCTGAAGCTGAAGTATCTCGATGGCGGACACGGCGAGGGCTGCCACAACGAAGACGACCGCTTCAACACCACGCGTCGGCTCTACCACCACTTCACGTTCTACGGCTTCATGCTGTGCTTCGCATCGACCAGCGTCGCGACGATCTACCACTACGCGTTCGGCTGGCAGGCACCCTATGCCTACACCAGCCTGCCGGTGATCCTGGGCACGGTGGGCGGCATCGGCCTGCTGATCGGTCCGCTCGGGCTGTGGCGGCTCAAGACCCAGCGCCATCCGCTGCATGGCGACGACGCGCAGAACCCGATGGACTACGGCTTCCTCGCACTGCTGTTCCTGGTCAGCCTGACCGGCCTGGTACTGATGGTCCTGCGCGACACCGGCGCAATGGCACTGCTGCTGGCGATACACCTCGGGGTGGTGATGGCACTGTTCGTCACCCTGCCCTACGGCAAGTTCGCGCACGGTATCTTCCGCAGCGCAGCCCTGCTCAAGTGGTCGATCGAGCGCCGCCTGCCGAGCCGGCTGCGTCTGGGCAGCGACTGAGCGTGGCCAGACCGGCCTGCGGAAGCGAACAGGCAGCGGCTTGAACGAATTCCCGACTGTCGCGGCGATGCGGGTGATACCGGTCGCCGGCCAGGACAGCATGTTGCTGAACCTGAGCGGCGCCCATGCGCCGGTGTTCATCCGCAACCTGGTCGTGCTCACCGACAGCGCCGGTCGCATCGGGGTCGGCGAAGTGCCCGGTGGCGAGTCGATCCGCCAGACGCTCGAACAGTCCACCCCCCTGGTCCTGGGCCGACCAGTGAGCGACTTCGGCGCGGTGAAGCGCGCGATCGAGCAGCGCTTCGGCGCACTCGATACCGGTGGCCGCGGCCAGCAGACCTTCGACCAGCGCGTTGCGATCCATGCGATGACCGCGGTCGAGTCGGCGCTGCTCGACCTGCTCGGCCAGCACCTCGGCCTGCCGGTCGCGCACCTGCTGGCGCAGCTCGCCGACGAGCCGACGCCGCGCACCCGGGTGCAGGTACTCGGCTACCTGTTCTACATCGGCGATCGGACGCGCAGCGACCTGCCGTACCGCGCGGGGCCTTCGTCCACCAAGGCTGATGCCTGGATCCACCTGCGCGACGAGCCGGCGCTGGATGCGCGCGCCGTGGTCGCGCTGGCCGAGGCCGCCCATGCCCGCTACGGCTTCGCCGACTTCAAGCTGAAGGGTGGCGTGCTGCGCGGCGAGGACGAGGTGGAGGCGGTGGTCGCACTGCACGAACGCTTCCCGCAGGCGCGTATCACGCTCGACCCGAACGGTGGCTGGCTGCTCGACGATGCAGTGCGGCTGATGCGCGACATGCACGGCGTGCTCGCCTATGCCGAAGATCCGTGCGGCGCGGAAGGCGGCTTCTCCGGGCGCGAGATCATGGCCGAGTTCCGTGCCGCGACCGGCCTGCCCACCGCGACCAACATGGTCG
>JBILGF010000454.1:0-2922 GCA_044351195.1 Burkholderiales bacterium | reverse complement strand
GCGGCGAGCGTTTGCCGGGGCAGTGAGCCCGAACGTGCTCGATCTGATCGTCAGCGGCCAGCTGCAGGCCGGCACCGGCAGCGGCCGGCGCACCCTGTGCGTGATGTTCGGTGACATCCGCGACTTCACGTCGCTGACCGAACGCAGCGAACCCGAAGAGATCGTCGACCTGCTCAACCGTTACTTCAGCCAGGTGACTGCGGCCGTGCACCGGCACCAGGGCACGATCGACAACTTCCGCGGCGATGGCATCATGTGCATGTTCGGCGCACCCCAGCCTTCGGCCGCCCCCGCGCAGGAAGGCTTCAGCGCTGCGCGCGACATTCTGACCGGGATCGATCAGCTCAATGCGGAGCTGGCTGCGCAATCGCGGCCGGCCATTGCAATGGGGCTGGGCCTTGCGCTGGGCGAAGCCGTGGTCGGACGCGTCGGTTCGGCCGAACGCAACGAGTACACCGCGATCGGCGACTGCGCCAATGTGGCAGCCCGGCTGGAGGGACTGACCCGCGAGCTCGGCTATCCGGTTCTGGTGAATAATCACGTTGCGTCGGCGCTGCAGCCTGGGATAGCGTTCGACTATCTGGGGTATCACGCGCTCAAGGGTCATGCTCCGGTTCAGGTTTTCGGATGGCCCGCACGCGCAACCGGGGTTCCCCCCGAAGCCGGTGTGGCCAATGCAGAGGTGTCCCGATGAGCAGATCGTTCGCTGGATCAGTTTCCCGACCAGTCGTCGGATCGATCGCGATGGCGCTGGTGGCGATGCTGGGCAGCTCCTTCGCCTGGAGCGCGACCATGGCACTGGTGATCGACACGCAGGGCACGAGCAGCCAGCGCTCGAAGGCGCGCGTCGAGTTGCTGAGCGAACTGGCTCCGGGCAGCGAACTGCAGCTCGATGCGGCCGCGCGGGTCGTGCTGGTACACACCGTCACCGGCGTGGAGTACACGCTGTACGGTCCGGGCGATTTTCGCTGGACCAACCAGGGCGCGCAGTCGCTGCGTGCAGGCGGACGCATCACCACCCGTGAACCGCTCGGTGGCGCACTGCGCGAGGTGTCGCTGCGCACCGGACGACTTGCGCAGGCAAGCATAGCGATGCGCGGCGAGGGCCGGCCCGAGGCACTTCCACTGACTTCGCCAGTGGCCACCTGGCTGCTCGAGGTGCCACGGGTGTTCAGCTGGCAACCCGGGCCAGGCGCCCTGAGCTATCGGTTCGAACTCACCGATTCGCGCGGCACCCTGATTCATGTAGTCGAGTCGTTGACTGAAACCCGGCTCACCCTGCCGACAGCACTTGGTCTCGAGGCTGGCCGCACCTATGCCTGGCAGGTGACGGCACACCTGCCCACCGGGGCGAGGCTGGAAGGCTGGACCGAGTTCGGGGTGGCCGGCGATTCCATGCGCGCGAGCGCCAGCCGGGCGCAGCCGCCTGCCGATGCCGGCTTTTCCGACCGGCTGCTCTACGCCGCCCTCCTGGACACCTGGGGCTTGCGGGAACAGGCCGATGGCGAGTGGCGGCGCCTGGCGTCCGACCGGCCGGACGAGCAGCGGATACGCGCGCGCGCCGCAGCACAGTGACTGCTCGTTTCAGAACGAAGTGACATAGGTCAGGCGCATGTGCCAGCCATTGTCGGCCAGCGTCGAGGTCGGCGTCCGCACCGGGTGCAGCGCGTCGCCGTAGTAGATCTGCAACTGCACGCCGGCGTAGGGTTCCCAGCGCGCGCCAGCGCCGATGCTCGACAGATAACTGGGCGCTGGCGCGGGATCGTTGCGCAGCCGGCCCCTGCCGGCGTCGGCGAAAACGGCCAGCTGCAGTGCGCCGTCCGTATTGGCCTGGGCGCGTTGCCCCGGAAGCCGCACATGGCCAACCAGATGCCGGTACTCGATCGAGGAGAACCAGCCGCTATCGCGAATCTGCACATCCTTGCGATACCCGCGCACGCTGTCCATGCCGCCGAGCGCGTAGCGCTCCGGGCCAAGCAGACTGTCGTTGGACTGCTGGTTCTCCGCCCTCGCGACCAGGGTGCCGCGTGTACCCAACCGCTCGATCCACTGCCCCTGCACCAGCGCCGAGGTGAACTTCGAATCGGCGATGCCAGGCGCCCTGGCGACCGATGCCCCCATCGCATCCAGCCCGAAGGACACCAGACCGCGCAGGGCTACGACACGCTCGGTCGAGCGTCCCACCCAGTCCAGGCCGAGGCGCAGCGCGCTCACGGTGGTCACACCATCGGGGGCGCCGGGCACGAACACCGACGGCTGGCCGAGAAAATAGTTGCGCGTGCGCCGGTTCGACACTGTCGCAGTGGCGATGAGCGATCTGGCAAGCGTGGTGATCAGCGGCTGCGACAGCGCAAGGTCGAACCCGTTCGACTCCGCGCTGAGATCCAGCTGGTCGAGTGGCGCCTCGACGATCCGGCTTCGAGTCTTCGCCAGCCGAAACTGCACCTGGGTGCCGCTCGCATGAAGCGGCATCACGACGCTGAACTGCCCGTCATCCAGACCCTGGGTGTTCGCACCACGCAGCGTGATCACTTCGCCAGCGCCGAACAGATTGCGCGCGCCTACGAACGCCTCGACCTGGTTTGCGCCCACCGCTGGCGAGCGCTCGTTGCCATGGGCGAAGCCGGCGAAGTACACCGGCCCGCCAGTTACATCGACCCGCAGGCGTGCTTCGCCCGGCTGGCTGCCGGGTGCCAGCTCGCCCGACAGGCGCTCGATCTGCGGATCCTGGAGCAGCAACTGCATCTGCTCCTGCAACCGGTTCACATTGAGCACCGGCTCCGCACTGCGCGCGAGGCGGTCGCGCAGATAACCCGGCCGGAAACGGTGCTGGCCGATGATGTCGATGCCGGTGAGTCGGCCTTCGATCACCAGCACCCGCAGCTCGCCATCGTTCACCTCCTGATCCGGAATCACTGCGCC
>JBILGF010000453.1:0-2923 GCA_044351195.1 Burkholderiales bacterium | reverse complement strand
GCTGTTGCGCAGCGTGCCCCAGCTTCACTTCATCTACGACGAGTCGGTCGAGCGCGGTGTGCATCTGTCGCAGCTGATCGACCGGGCGAACGACAGCGGTTCCCCATCCTGACCGGAGCCTGCTGACCATGGCTGCAGGCAAGGACGGTGGCGGCGGACAGCGGCGTCGTCCGCCGAGCGTCGACATCGATGGTGTCGTGCTCCTCGACAAGCCCGAAGGGCTCAGTTCCAACGCGGCGCTGCAACGCGCGCGGCGCTGCTTCAGTGCCGCGAAGGCCGGACATACCGGAACACTCGACCCGCTGGCGACCGGCCTGCTGCCTGTTTGCCTGGGCGACGCGACCAAGTTCGCGCAGGGGCTGCTCGATGCCGACAAGGCATACCTGGCCACCGCACGGCTGGGGATCGCCACCGACACGGGCGATCGCGAAGGCAGGATCCTGGCAGAGGCGCCGGTGGCGGCCACGTCCGAACAGGTGCTGGCGGCACTGGCGACCCTGACCGGCACCATCGAACAGGTGCCTCCGATGTACAGCGCACTCAAACACCATGGGCAGCCGCTGTACGCGATCGCGCGGGCTGGCGGCGAGGTTGCACGCGCGGCACGCACGGTGCACGTCCATGGGCTGGAACTGGTCGAATGGAACAGCCCGCTGCTGACGTTCCGGGTCCGCTGCAGCAAGGGCACCTACGTACGTACGCTCGCCGAGCAGATCGCGGCGGCGCTGGGCACGGTAGGCCACCTGGTCGCACTGCGACGCACTGCGGTCGGGCCGTTCGACCTGGGCATGTCGGTGGACGCGCTGGTTCGCGGGTTGCCGGAACGGATGCTCGGCGCACAGGACGCGCTGCGCGTACTGCAGGGCAGGACCCTCGATCCCTGTCCGGATCCGGGGCCCCTGGACGTCGGGGCACCGACAGACGCCGGGGGCGGCACGCTGGTGCGAATCTACGGCCCACCGGCGCTGCCAGGCGTCAGGGCGGCTGCGGTGCACGGGTCGGCGGTGCCGGTGTTCATCGGCCTTGGTGCTCTCGAAGCGGGCGAGCAGGGTGCCTGCCGGCTGCGCCCGATCCGCCTGATTGCCCATGTCGCGGGGCCCGGGAGCGTCGCCACGGCCTGTGCGGCGGGTGTTTCCGGCGAAAGCGCTTGAGTGTCCCCCTGATTTCAAAGTAAAATCCGGGGCTTTTCTATTCAACTCAACACATCGGGGCTTTTCATTTCCATGGCTCAAACTGCAGAACAGAAGGCCGTTGTCGTCAAGGAGTACCAGCGTGGTACCGCCGACACCGGTTCGTCGGAAGTTCAGGTGGCGTTGCTCACGCACCGCATCAACGACCTGACCTCCCACTTCCAGAAGAACATGAAAGACCACCACTCGCGTCGCGGCCTGCTGAAGATGGTCAGCAAGCGGCGCAAGCTGCTGGATTACCTGAAGGATCGTGATCTCGCCCGCTACCGCGGCCTGATCGAACGCCTCGGGCTGCGCAAGTAGAGACCCTGATGGCCGCACGCGATGCCTGCGGCCATGTCGGCGCGTGGCTGTCCGTGGCCGTGCCGCTTCGCCCGGGCCGCAGGTCCGGCGTCGCGGCCGGTGGCGGGTGCCACGCCGGAGGTCGCCTCGAACGAACTGCAGTCAGGGCGTGGATGACCTCTTTCCGGATCCCCCAACTCCCTGCTCATCGAAGATGAGCCCTATCTGAGTTCGAAAGGTCGACCTTGAATCCAGTGCGCAAAACCCTGCAATGGGGCCGGCATACGCTGACCCTCGAAACCGGCGAGATCGCCCGCCAGGCCGATGGTGCCGTCATCGTCAACATGGATGACACGGTGGTGCTGGTAACCGTCGTCGGAAAACGGCAGGCGGATCCGGGGAAAGACTTCTTCCCCCTGACCGTCGACTACCAGGAGCGCACCTACGCCGCGGGCAAGATCCCCGGCGGCTTCTTCAAGCGCGAGGGGCGTCCCTCCGAGAAGGAGATCCTGACCTCCCGGCTGATCGATCGTCCGATTCGTCCGCTGTTCCCCGAAGGCTTCTTCAACGAGGTGCAGGTCGTCGCGACAGTGATGTCCTCGAACAGCGAAGTCGACTCCGACATCCTGGCGATGATCGGCACCTCGGCCGCGCTGGCGATATCCGGCATTCCGTTCGAAGGGCCGATCGGTGCCGCGCGCGTGGGCTACGCCAACGGCGAATACCTGCTGAACCCGACCCTGACCGAGCTCAAGACTTCGCAGCTCAACCTGGTGGTGGCTGGTACCTCGCAGGCGGTACTGATGGTCGAATCCGAGGCGCTGGAACTCACCGAAGACGTGATGCTCGGCGCGGTCGTCTACGGGCACCAGCAGATGCAGCAGGTCATCGACGCGATCAACGAACTGGCCGACGAGGCCGGCAAGCCGCACTGGGACTGGACGCCGCCGGCGAAAGACGAGGCGCTGGTCGCCCGCATGCGCGAGATGGTCGAGGGTGATCTGCGTGCCGCCTATGCGATCCGCGAGAAGCAGACCCGTTCCAAGCTCGTCTACTCGATCCGCGACAAGGCCCTTGCGGCACTGTCCGAAGGCCCGGACGCGCCGTCCTCGCAGATGCTCAAGGGCATCTTCGGCGACATCGAATCGGGCATCGTGCGCAACCAGGTGCTGTCGGGCGAGCCACGCATCGACGGCCGCGACACGCGCACCGTACGCCCGATCAACATCCGTACCGGCCTGCTGCCGCGTGCCCACGGCTCGGCGCTGTTCACCCGCGGCGAGACCCAGGCCCTGGTGGTTGCGACGCTGGGCACCTCGCGCGACGAGCAGATCATCGACGCGCTGCAGGGCGAGTACCACGACCGCTTCATGATGAACTACAACATGCCGCCTTACGCGACCGGCGAGACCGGGCGCGTGGGTTCGCCCAAGCGGCGCGAGATCGGGCAC
>JBILGF010000451.1:0-2925 GCA_044351195.1 Burkholderiales bacterium | reverse complement strand
ATGTGGGGTGGTCCCGATGCATTTGTGCGCCGGCTGGCCTATCGGCTGCGCACGATGGTCTATGTCGGGGACAGCATCTCGGTGTCCGGGCACGTGTCGGGCACCGCCGTCGAGTCCGGGAGATCGGTCGCGATATGCTGTATGGATGTCATCAAGGCAGATGGAAGCATTGTGGTGCAAAACGCTGCCGCCGCCATCGAGCTTCCCCGTCGATGATCGATGCGCTTTAGGAAAGGAGACCATGATAACGCTGCTTGCCACGACCGTCGCCCTGATCAGCGCGCTTGCCCTCCCGGTGCACGCGCAGTCCTATCCATCCAAGCCGCTGCGGATGATCCTGCCGTACCCGCCTGGCGGCCCTACCGACATCATGGGTCGGACGGCCGGCGGCATCCTCACGAAGGCCTGGGGCGTGCAGGTGATCGCGGACAATCGCCCCGGCTTCAACGGCAATCTCGGCACCACCCTGTGCACGAAGGCGCCCCCGGACGGCTACACCTTCTGCACCGTATCCGGTGCGCAGGCGGTCGCACCCAGCATTTCAAGCACCGTGACGTTCGATGGAACGCGCGACTTCTCGCACGTGACGCTGCTCGCGATCCTGCCCATGCTGCTGGTGGTGCATCCGTCGCTCCCGGTGAAGACGACGCGTGAGTTGATTGCGTTCGCCCAGAAGCGGCCGGGCGCGCTCAACTATGCCTCGACCGGGGTCGGCGTGACGCCGCAGTTGACGATGGAGATGTTCAAGCAGCAGACCGGCATAGACATCGTGAACGTCACCTACAAGGGTGCGGTGGCGGCACTGGTCGATCAGATGGCCGGCCGCGTGGAAACGTCGTTCAGCATCGCCGTGGGCGCGATGCCCTTCGTGAGGCAGGGGAAGCTGCGCGCGCTCGGCGTGTCCACGCGCGTGCGTTTTCCCCCGCTGCCCGATGTGCCCTCGATCGACGAAGCCGGCCTGAAAGGCTTCGATGCGAGCTCCTGGCAGGGCATCGTGATGCCGGCTGGCGCGCCCCGGGAGATCGTGGAGAACATGAGCTCGACCCTTGCCGCGGGGCTCAAGGCACCGGAGATGGCGGCACGCGTCCTCGAGATGGGCGGCATCGTCGTCGGCAACACGCCCGACGAGTTCGCCGCATTCTTCAAGGCGGAAGCGGTGAAATGGGCACGCGTCGCCAAGGGGGCCAATGTGCGGTTGGATTGAAGGGCACGGACGACTCTTGTCAGGACTTCCGGGGTTCCCGGCGGCGCTGAACCGTCCGGGAAGCAGCGGTCCCCGGTACGCCGCCTCCAACACTCCGCGCAACACGATCAGCGCATCTGCAGCTACCGCCCGCTGAGGTCCTGCGATCAGCGGGTTGATGTCCGGTGCCGCCTGTCAACGGCGTCGCGCATCACGCGGCAGAGGCCGCGCCTGCACGCGTTTTGATCAGCGCGGACTTGTCCATCTGGAATACAAGCGCATCGCGCTGGTTGTAGACACGGTCACGGAAAACGACAAGGCCGCGATCGGGCTTCGACGTTTCCCGCGCTGAGATCACCTCGACCTCGGTTCGTATCGTGTCGCCTATGCGCACCGGTTCGAAGAACCGTCCGCCGTCCAGGGCCAGCAGGCCTACCACCCCGGTGCGAAACAGGCTCTCAGTCATCCCGGTGGAGAACGACATGATGAGGTGGCTCGGGCAAATCCGCCCCCCGTAGGGGGTCGTTCGGGCGAACTCCTCGTCGATGAACAGCGGCACGTGATACCCGACGAGTGCACAGAACAGCGAATGATCACCTTCGGTAATGGTTCGACTGTAAGTGGGGAACTTTGCACCAGCGGGAAAATCCTCGAAGTAGTATTCCATGAGATTCAGGCTCGCATGCAGCTGGTATCAGGACGAACAACACGTGTCCGATTGTATGCCGGCCTGCGCGCGAGGATTGCTGTTCTTCCCGCCTTGGCATGGCCGCATGGCTGATCCCGAGGGCACGCCGCGCTGGTGTCGAGCCGCGTCCCCGCCACGGGAGCCGTCGTTGAACGGGCCGAGCGTGCGCCCCGCATCATCAAAAGCCGCTTACCTGATAAGGTGAGCGTCCAATTCGATCGGACGACACCCATGAGTGATTTCAATCGCCTGTTCAACCCGCGTGGCATCGCAGTGGTCGGGGCAAGTGGTGACATCTCGCGCTTCGGCGGGCAGACGATCCGGGCGTTGAATACCTTCGGTTTCGCTGGCGGAATCTATCCGGTCAACCCGAAGTACGCCGAGATCGACGGGCGCAAGGCGTATGCCTCGATCGAGACGATCGACGGACCCTGCGACGTCGCAGTCATCGCGCTGCCCGCCGCCCATGTCGCCGGCGTGGTCGCGGCATGCGCACGAAAAGGAATCAGCTTCGCGGTCGTACTGGGCGGTGGCTTCCGGGAGATCGGACCGGAGGGCGAACGCCTCGAGCAGGAGATGCTCGCCGCGGCACGCGCCGGGGGCGTGCGCCTCATAGGTCCGAACTGCATCGGCCTGTTGAACGTGCATGCGCACGTTGTCGCGGCGTTCGGCAGTCTCACCCGTGCGCCCAAGCTGCAGCCCGGCGGCGTGTCGGTCGCGGTGCAGAGCGGCGGTTTCGGCATGAGCGTGGTGATCCAGGCGGCGATGGCCGGAGTCGGCTTCCGGTACGTGGTCGCAACCGGCAGCGAAACGGACATCACGATGCCGGAGCTTATCGACCACTACGTCGATGACCCGGGCACCCGGGTCATCTTCGCCTATGTGGAGGGCGTTGCCGATGGCCGGGCGCTGATGGCGTCGCTGGAGCGCGCATTGCGCGCGGGAAAGCCGGTGGTGGTCTGGAAGGCCGGGAAGACCGGGCAGGGGGCGCGGGCGGCGGCTTCGCATACCGCGAACCTCACCAGCACCTATGCGGTCTATCGCGCGGCGCTGC
>JBILGF010000066.1:0-9934 GCA_044351195.1 Burkholderiales bacterium | reverse complement strand
AGTTCCTGCGCGTCGAGCTGCTCGATCAGGTGGGTTTCCCAGGCGAGATACTGCATCGCGGCCTCACGGTTGCCTTCATGCCGATCGTGCACGAAGAACAGGTAGTCGATGCAGTCGGCGTTGGACGGCATGTCGGGCGTCGACTCGACCGGCAGGCCTGCCGCCTGCCAGGCTGCAAAACCGCCAGCCAGCAGCGAGATCTTGCCTGAGCCTGCCGCAGCGAGGTCGAGGGCAGCAGCCTGCGCAACCGCCGGTTCATCGGCAAGCAGCACCAGCGCGCGCCCTGCCGCGACCTTCAACACCGCGTCCAGGCGCGGCCGGATGGTCCAGACCGCGCCCTGGGGATGCCCGTTGCGATGGGACATGCCGGGCCGCAGGTCGACCAGCAGCGCATCGCCGACCGCGGACGGTGCCACCGATGCCAACGCCGGCAGGCTCGCCAGCGCCTTCGGTGCCGCTGGCCGCGCGGCGAGTGTCGCTGCCGCGCCCTGGCGCAGCACCTGCGCATCGTGGCCGAGCTGGCGCAACCACATCGCCACCACCGGCGCGCGCACGCCATCGCCATCGACCAGAATCACCCGTGCACCCTTGACCCCGACCCACTGGTCGGTCGACTGGATCAGCTGACCGCCGGGCGCATGTACTGCCCCCGGCAGGCTGCCACCGGCGAACTCCTCCTCGGTGCGTACATCGAGCAGGAAGGTGCTGCGCGATGCATCCGACAGTTGCCGGTCGGCCTCGGCAGCATCGATCACGGGTATGGCGAAGCGCTCGATCAGCGACGCGGCCCGCGCACGCAGCGGCGCGAGATCGGTCGGCGGTGCCGGATAGCGCCGGTCGGCACCGCGTTCGAGCTCCAACCCCGACAGGAACCAGCCCTGGGTGCCGTCCTTCAGCGCCACCACGCGGTTCTCGAGACCGAAGTGGCGCAGCGTCTGCGCGCCGATGATCGAACGCGTGCGGCCGGCGCAGTTGACCACCACCGTGGTCGACGGATCCGGTGCGAGCTGCCCTATGCGCAGCGCAAGTTCGCCGTTGGGGCAGCAGATGCCGCCCGGGATGTTCATCTTGCGATACTCGCTCCACGGCCGGCCGTCGACGATCACGAAGTCCTCGCCACGGGCCTTCATCGCGACCAGTTCCTCCGCCGTGATGCGCGGCGTGTCGCAGGCATGTTCGACCAGTTCACCGAAGGTCTTGCTCGGCACGTTGACGCCGGCGAACAGCTGGAACCCCGCCTGCTTCCAGGCCGGTGCACCACCGTCGAGTACCTGCACGTTCGAATAGCCGAGCGCTTGCGCACGGGCCGCCGCGCGCTGCGCCACGCCGTCGCCGTCGTCGAGGAGCACCATGCGCACGCCCGGCCGCGGCGCCAGCCGCTCGAGGTCGAGTTCGAGCCGGCTCCAGGGCAGCGGCACGGCGTAGAACGGATGGCCTTCACCATACTGGCCATGCTCGCGCACGTCGAAGAAGGCGATCTCTGCGCCATCGTGCAACCAGTTCTTCAGGGTCTTCGGATCGACGGTACGGGTCATGGTCATGGTCATGCAGCCGGAAAGGAGGGAAGAAAAAAGAGGGTCAGGGATGCGGCAGGCGGCCAATGCGGCGCGACCGGCCGGCTAGTCTGCCTGAATCTTCGCTTCGCCGATCACACCACCCGCCGCGCGGTTCGGCTTGCGGTTCGGCTTGCGGTTCGGCTTGCGGTTCGGCTTGCTTGAGGCGGCACGGGCGCCAGCGTAGTCTTGTCTCTTTTGTGCGAGTGCATCCATGAGCGACAGCAGCAAACCTTCCAGCCCCGCGCGCGACCTGCGCGGCAGCCGCCACAAGGACACGCTGGTAGGCCATGCGGCACGCGACCCGGTGCGCTTCTCCGGCATGGTGAACCCGCCGGTGTTCCGCGGCTCGACCGTGCTGTTCGAGGACACGGCCACCTACGAAGGGCGCGACCCCGACGACTACAAGGTGATGCGCTACGGCGTGCACGGCACGCCCACCACCTTCGCATTCGAGGCGGCCGTCGCCGAACTGGAGGGGGGCCATGCCGCCGTCGCGGTGCCCTCCGGCCTCGCCGCGATCACCGCGGCGTTGTCGGCCTACGCGAAGAAAGGCAGCCACCTGCTGGTCACCGACAGCGCCTACGGCCCGGCACGCAACTTCTGCGACAAGCGGCTGGCGTCCTGGGGCGTCGATGTCGAGTACTACGACCCGGCCATCGGCGGCGGCATCGGCGCGCTGATCCGGCCCGATACCTGCGCGGTGTACTGCGAGGCGCCGGGTTCGATGACCTTCGAGATGCAGGACATCCCCGCGATCGCTGCCGCCGCCCATGCGAAGGGGCTGCCGGTGCTGGCCGACAACACCTGGGGCACGCCGTACTTCTTCCGCGCGTTCGACCATGGGGTGGACGTGTCGATCCACGCCGGCACCAAGTACATATCCGGCCACTCCGACACGCTGATCGGGGCCATCGTCACCAACAAGGCGAACTGGCTGCCGGTGCGCCGCAGCGTGGCCGACTTCGGCATGTGCGTGAGCCCGGACGACTGCTGGCTCGCGCTGCGCGGCCTGCGTACCATCGGCGTGCGCATGCGCCACCAGATGCAGAGCGCGATCACGGTTGCACGGTTCCTGGAGGCGCATCCACGGGTGTCGCGCGTGCTGTTCCCGGCGCTCGAGAGCGACCCCGGGCATGCGCTCTGGAAGCGCGACTTCGACGGTGCTGCCTCGCTGTTCGGCGTGGTGCTGAAGCCGGCGACCGATGCGTCGGTCGTGGCCATGATCGATTCGCTGCAGCTGTTCGGCATCGGCTCGAGCTGGGGCGGCTACGAGAGCCTGGCGATCCGCGCGAAGATGATCACGCGCACCGCGACGCCCTGGAACCCGGAAGGGCCGATGGTGCGCATCCATGTCGGGCTCGAGCACCCGCAGGACCTGATCGACGACCTCGCACGCGGGCTCGACCGCCTGTCCATGCAGTAGCGGCGGCCGTGCAGCCGGCGCCGTGCAGGCCGGCTTCCTGCTAGTCTCGACGGCCATCCGAATGAAGAGTGCCGACCCGATGACCACGCTCGACCCGGCAGGCCGAGACCTGCTGTTCAACGACGCCCGCACCCACAATGGCTGGACCGACCAGCCGGTGTCGGACGATACGCTGCGCGAGATGTTCGACCTGCTGAAGATGGCGCCGACCAGCGCCAACTGCAGCCCGGCGCGGTTCGTCTTCCTGCGCTCGCCGCAGTCGCGCATGCGGCTGGCACCTGCACTGCTGCCGGGCAACCTCGACAAGACGATGAGCGCACCGGTGACGGTGATCGTCGCCCACGACCTGTCGTTCCACGAGCAGCTGCCCCGGCTGTTTCCGAACGCCGATGCACGCAGCTGGTTCACCGGAAACGATGAACTGATCCGCCAGACCGCGTTCCGCAACGGCACGCTGCAGGGCGCCTACATGATGCTGGCGGCACGCGCGGTCGGGCTCGACTGCGGGCCGATGTCCGGCTTCGACAATGCGAAGGTCGACGCCGAGTTCCTGGCCGGCACCCCCTGGCGATCGAACTTCCTGTGCAACCTCGGGCATGGCGACCCGTCGAAACTGTTCCCGCGCAACCCGCGGTTCCAGTTCGAGGACGCCTGCCTCGTACTCTGAGCGGATACCCACCATGCAGACCGGATTGCAACGACTGAACGGCAAGCGCGCGCTGATCACCGGCGGCAACACCGGCATCGGGCGGGCAGTGGCGCTGGCCTATGCGGCCGAGGGTGCGGATGTCGCCATCGCCTGGATCGACCGCGAGCCCGAGGCGCGATCGCTTTTGGCCGAGGTCGAAGCCCTGGGCCGGCGTGCACTGGCGCTGCGCTGCGACGTCACCTCGGAAGCGGATGTCGTGTCGGCGTTCGCGGCAGTCGCCACCGCCTGGGGCGGCATCGACATCGTGGTGTCCAATGCCGGCATCCAGCGCCCGCAGCCGATCACGGAAATGACGCTGGACGACTGGGGCCGGATGATGAGCGTTCACCTGCGCGGCAGCTTCCTGGTCGGCCGCGAGGCGGCGCGCCACATGATCCCGGCGAAGCAGGGTCGGATCATCACCGTGTGCTCACAGCTGGGCTACATCGGGCGCGAGAACTACACCGCCTACTCCACCGCGAAGGGTGGCGTGATCGCGTTCACCCGTGCGCTGGCGAAGGAACTGGCGCCGCACGGCATCCTGGTCAACGGCGTGTCGCCGGGGCTGGTCGACACCGGCTTCGACCCGCTGTCCGAGGACGTGAAGGCCGCGCATGCCGCCAGCCTGCCGTTGAAGCGGCTGGGTACGCCCGAAGACATGACCCCGGCGTTCGTGTTCCTGGCGAGCGAAGAGGCGCGCTACTACTGCGGGCAGCTGCTGCATCCGAACGGCGGGGAGATCATGCCGTAGCAGGCATCGCGCCTGCTACTCCCGCCACCCGCCACCCGCCGCCCGCCGCCGCCCGGGATCACTTCCTTGCGGTCGGTACCGATCTGCGACGGACGGATGAGGGTGGGCATCCGGAGCCCGCCGGGACCCTGGCGTTTCCTCAGGTGCGGGTGACCTCGATGGTCCGGGACGTCTCGACCGACTTCACCGTGGCCTCGAACGAGGCGACGGTGGCGAGCAGGTCGGAGAACGGGATCGGATACTCGGCCTCGCCGCGCACCGTGCGTGCGAATGCCTCGAGCTGGTGGCGCATCGCTTCGCGCGGCGGCAGCGTGGTGCGCACCGGCGCGACGCCGCTCGCATGGCGCACCACTTCATGTTCGCCCAGCGCCTCGATCGACCCGCGCGAGCCGAAGGCATGGATGCGCCAGTAGAGCGGCGACGCGCGCACGCTGGCGAACATGCCGCTGACCTGGCGGCCGCCGCCGGCGTCGAGCCGGTACAGCGCGGCGATGGTGTCGAGCGGGGCCGGCGGCGGCTTGCGCTCGACCACGTGCGCATGCACCGACAGCGCCGGACCGACCAGCAGCGTGAACGCGTCGACGATATGCAGCCCGGCGCCGGTCAGGCCGGCACCGGGAGACTCGGCGGGCGACTCGCGCCAGCCGCCGACCACGTTGTTCGAATGCTCGTTGCTGAAGTGGCCTTCCACATGCAGCAGTTCGCCGATGTCGCCAGCGACAATCGCCTGCTTCACCGCCTCGGTCGACGGCCAGAACCGGCGCAGGTGGCCGACCCCCATCGGCACCTTTGCCTGCCGGCAGGCATCGATCATCGCGCGTGCATCCTCGAGGTTCAGCGCCAGCGGCTTCTCGCAGAACACCGCCTTGCCGGCGCGCGCGCAGGCTTCCACCTGGGGCCGGTGCAGCGAGTGCGGCGTGCACAGCACGATCGCGCGGATCTTCGGGTCGGCCAGCGCGTCGTCGAGGCTGGCCGACAGTTGCATGCCGTGTTCTTCGGCGAACGCGCGGTGCGCATCGAGCACCGGGTCGATCGCGCGCACGAAACGCAGCGGCCTGGCATCGCCCGCCATCTGCATCGATTTCACATGGCCGCGTCCCCAGCGGCCGAGGCCCACGATGGCCGAGTCGATCATTGCATCGGACCTTTCGTTCAGAGGCGGTAGAGCTTCTGTGCATTGTCATGGAAGATGGCCTGCCGCTCCGGGGCACCCAGCGGCGCGAGGCATTCGTCCATCACGCCGACCAGCCGGTCATAGCTGGTCCACATGCGCTCGATCGGAAAGTTGCTGCCGTACAGGCAGCGTCCGGCACCGAACAGCGCGACCGTCTCCTCGACCACCGGCCGCCAGAGGGCTTTCGAGCAGGCACGCTCGAAGGTGCCCAGGCCGGACAGCTTCACATGTACGTTCGGACAGGCCGCGAGTTGTGCCATGCCGCTGCGCCAGGCGGCCATGCCGGCCATCGTGCGGTCTTCCAGCATGCCCGCATGCAGCAGCACGAAGGTCGCGCCGGGGAAGTCGCGCGCCAGCGCGGCGGCGTCGGCCATCTGCGAGGCGAACACCTGCAGTTCGAACAGCAGACCGCGCGCCTCGACCTCGCGCAGGCCGGCACGCCAGGGGGCGTCGTTCATCAGGTCCGGCCGCGACGCGAATCGATAGGCCGGATTGGCGTGCCAGTGCAGTTGCTGGCGGATGCCGCGCAGGTTGCCCGCCGCCTGCAGCCGGTCGAGCGTCATGGCGACCTGCGGGCTCGACAGGTCGGCAAAGCCCACGCTCGCCTGCGGGAAGCCGTGCTCGCGTGCGACCGACGCGACCCAATCGATCTCGCCGACCTCGTCGCCGGGACCGACGTTCACCTGGATGTAGACCGAGGCCACCACGCCCAGCGGCGCTGCGTCCGCGATGAAATCCTGCACGAGGTAGTCCTGCCGGAGCGCCTCGTAGTCGCCGAAGATGCGCGGCAGTGCCGGCCCGTTGAGCCAGGGCGTCGTGGCCTGGCGCCAGATGTGGTGATGTGCATCGATGATCGTCATGGGGCATCCTACGCTCCCGGCAGCGCAAGGAGCAAGGCAACCCGCGACACGCCAATGCAGCATTGCCGGGAACCGTCTTCAGGCGGCTCCGATGCCTCGACAGACTGCGCCGGCGGCGTGCGGTGCGGTCAGCGTACGATCCCCAGCCCCAGCAGTACCGGCAGCGTGAGCCAGAACACGATCGTGCTCCAGCCGATGAACAGCGCAGCCTCTGGCGCATCGAGGTCGAAGCGATCGGCCAGCATCAGCAGGGTCAGCATGCCCGGCACGGCAGCCAGTACGGTGGCCGAGTACTGGGCATCGCCCGGCGCCGCGAAGAACAGCGGCCCGAGCGCCCACGCCACGACCGGCACCAGCAGCAGCTTGATCGCGGTGGCGGCCAGCACCTCGCGCTTCGGGGTCAGTGCATGCCAGGGGATGGTGAGGCCGAGCACGAACAGCATCACCGGGATCGTCGGCTGGCCGATCATCCGCGCCGCAGCCACCACCGGCTCGTAGACCAGCCCGGTCTGCTGAAGCGTGGCACCAGCGATGAACGCCCAGATCGGCGGCATCGACAGCATCACGGTGAAGACGTTCGGGCGCGCAGCCTGCGCGGCGGTCGGCAGGCCAGCGCCGCGCGACGGTGGTGCCGGGGCAGGCCCCGTCCCGGGTTCGTCGATGCCGAGCCGGGTGCAGATCCACACCCCGAGGCTCCACACCAGCGGCATCACCATCAGCATGTCGTTGAATACCGCGTAGCGCAGCGCGCCCTCGCCATGCAGGAACAGCAGCACCGGTACGCCGATGTTGAACGTGTTGCCGAACATCGCGCCGATCACCAGGACCGCGCGCGTGCGGGGCGCCAGCCGGGCGCCGAAGCCGGTGCGGTAGAGCAGGAACCAGGCGCACAGGCCACCGACGGCCGCAGCCAGTGCGGTCACCAGCGGCACGGCGAGCAGCTCGCGGTTGATCGGCGTGACCATCGCCACCGAGAACAGGATCGCCGGGTAGAACAGGTACATGGTCAGCCGCGACAACTGGTTGCGCAGCCACTCGACCGGCGTATCGGGGAACCAGCGCGGCCACAGGCCGCCTGCGGCCACCAGCAGCGACAGCGGCAGCATCACCTCGACGGCCAGCGCGCCGATGCGGGCCATGTCGATCATCGCGCACGCCGAGGATGCGGCGGCCGCCGCAGTCGCTGCAGTCGACGCAGTCGTTGCGGTTGCTGCGGTCGCAGCAGTCGACGCGGTCGCTGCAGTTGTTGATCCGGCGGGCGCATGGAGTCAGGCATCGTCACGCCGACTGTAGCCGAAACCGCAGCCACGGGTGCCATGCGCGGTACCCTTGCGCCATGAAGCCCGCACTCTGGCTGGCGGTTGCCGGCCTGCTCGCCAATGCCACGATCTGGGGCCTGTCCTGGATCCCCTTCCGGTCGCTGTCCGGGTCGGGCATCCATCCGCTCTGGGCCACCGGCATCATCTACGCCCTGGCCGCGGTGATCCTGGCCGCTGCACGCCCGGCTGCGCTGCGCGAGTTGCTGCAGGGCACCGGCCTGCTCTGGCTCGCGCTCGCATCCGGCCTGACCAATGCACTGTTCAACAGCGCAGTGGCGTTCGGCGACGTGGTGCGCGTGGTGCTGCTGTTCTACCTGATGCCGATCTGGGCGGTGCTGCTGGCCCGCTGGCTGCTCGGTGAACCCTTCACCGCGCGAGCCATGCTGCGTATCGCCATCGGACTGTCCGGCGCGGTTCTGGTCCTGCATGAACCGGGGATGGGCCTGCCGATGCCGCGTAGCCTGCCCGACTGGATGGCTATTGCGGCAGGTGCTGCGTTCGCGCTCAACAACGTCATGCTGGTCAAGCTGTCCTCGAACAGCGCTCCCGCACGGACGCTGTCGATGCTGTCCGGCGCCGTCATGCTGCCGGTGGCGGTGGCGACGCTGCTGTCGTACGGTGGCGCGATCGGCTGGCCGGCACTCGGGGCGGGCGGCGCGCTGGCCACGCTCGCACTCTGGTCGCTGCTGTTCCTGCTGGCGAATCTCGGGCTGCAGCACGGAGCCGCACGCCTGCCTGCCAACGTGACCTCGGTGATCATGCTCTCCGAGGTTCTCGTGGCGTCGGGTTCGTCGTGGCTCGCCGGCGCAGCCGAGCTGCGCGCGCCAGACCTGATCGGGGGCGTGCTGATCCTGGGCGCGCCCTGGCTGTTCGCCGACCGACGCACCCGGCCAGGCGAAGGCGCGAACGCGAAGGCAGGCGCCCAGGATGCCTGAGACGACCGGCCGGCCGGCATGCGCCGACACACATCGGCTGCCGGACGACCCTGGCGCCGGGCCGGCGCCACGCATCATCGCCCACCTCGACATGGATGCGTTCTACGCAGCGGTCGAACTGCTGCGCCATCCGGAACTGCGCGGGCTGCCGGTGGTGATCGGTGGACGCCGGCGCATCGAGCCCGGCATGCAGGACCCGGCTGGCGCGCCCGTCGACGATGGCGTGGTTACGGTGCTGCGCGGCTATGCTGGCCGCGGGGTGATCACCACCGCCACCTACGAGGCGCGCGCGCTGGGCCTGCACTCGGGCATGGGACTGATGAAGGCGGCACGGCTCGCACCCGACGCACGGCTGCTGCCTGCGGACTTCGATCGCTACCGACACTACTCGCGCCTGTTCAAGGACGCGGTGCGCGCACTTGCGCCCGCGATCGAGGATCGCGGCATCGACGAGATCTACATCGACTTCACGCCGCTGCTGGCCGAAGAGCCTGATGGATGGCGCGCGGCTGCCGCGCTTGCGGCACGACTGCAGGCGGCGGTGCTCACCGCGACCGGGCTGTCCTGCTCGATCGGCGTCACGCCCAACAAGCTGCTGTCCAAGATCGCCTCCGACCTGCGCAAGCCGGGCGGCATCACCGTGCTTACCGCAGCCGATGTCCCGGCACGCATCTGGCCGCTGGCGGTGCGCAGGATCAACGGCATCGGGCCCAAGGCCGGCGCCAGGCTGGAGACCCTGGGCATCCGAACCATCGGCGAACTGGCGGCCGCCGACCCCGGCTGGCTGGTCGAGCGATTCGGGCGCAGCTTCGGCCGCTGGCTGCACGAGACCGCGCACGGGCGCGACGAGCGTCCGGTAGTGACCTTCAGCGCGCCGAAGTCGATCAGCCGCGAGACCACCTTCGAGCGCGACCTGCATGCGGTGCGCGACCGGACAACCTTGTCGGCGCTGTTCACCAGCCTGTGCGAGAAGGTCGCGGAGGATCTTCGGCGCAAGGGCTACGCAGGCCGCACCATCGGACTGAAGCTGCGCTTCGACGACTTCAGCCAGGTCACGCGTGACCGCACGATCGAACACGCGACGCAGGATGCACGAACCATCCGACGCGCCGCTGGCGAGTGCCTGAAGCGGGCACCGCTGCAGCAACGCCTGCGCCTGATCGGTGTGCGCATCGGAGGCCTCTGCCCGGCGCAGCCGTCAGGCCTCGCCCTGCCAGCCGACGACAGT
>JBILGF010000450.1:0-2928 GCA_044351195.1 Burkholderiales bacterium | reverse complement strand
GCAAACGGCTATAACAAACAGCACTCAGCGATATGGGATATTGGCAAGTCTGCTACTTATCCGACCCTACGCACGCGCATTGAGTGCAACGATATCTATCAGCACGGTGCGGGTATTGGCATTACTGGCGCAATTCACGTTGAGTACGCGAAAGATGGTGTTTGTTCAAGCAATACTTTAGTCGAGCCTTATCTTACCGGCATTCATATAGCCCTTGCGGTGGTGAATTACTCAATCACAAACAACACTATCATTGACGCTAAATCTGCCGGCACTGGCGCATCCCCTGCTATGTCTGCAAATTTTGCCAATGGATTGCGCTTTTACGACAATACGTTCACCAACATCAAGGTAGCAAACAACGCCTTTATTAGGCGTAACACCAGCGTGGCCGCTTACGTTCATGTTGAAGCTATCAGGGTCGCTGATACGGCGCTAAAAACTATCGACTTTGCAGGTAACGAGTTTTCTGGTTTTGGTGTTGCGGATAGTCTTTTCTATTTTGCTGGGAATCTGACTGGTCTTACTGGCGACATTGATTACTCATTTACCGGAACGCTTACTGGATGCACTACGTCACCTACAGGAACCGTGATATCAAAGGTGAGGGGAAACATTGCTACGCTTCATATTCCCGCGCTATCCGGCACCTCTAACGCGACTACGATGCGAATAACGGGAATGCCTCCGTGGTTGCTGCCCAGCGCGAACAGATGGTGTCTTGTTCCCGGCCAGAACAACTCCGTCCTCGGTCCGCTTATTTGTCAGGTCATGGATTCGGCAAATGAATTGCAGTTTTTCCCCGGGTACGACAACAACGGCACGTTTACGGCAGCAAATACAAAAGGCGTTTGGTATAGCACAATCCAGTTTGCTGTTAAAAATTGATCTCTACCATGACCCCGCGCCCCGCCCGCCACCTCGTCCGCGCCTACCTCGGACTCACCGGCTACGACGGCATCACCCTGCCGCCGTTCGGCATCTTCATCCGCGCCGAGTGCCTTGCCGACGACAGGCTCTGCCGGCACGAGGCCGCGCACTGGCGGCAGTACCAGCGCATGGGCACGCTGCGGTTCTATGCCGTGTACCTATGGGGCTTGATGCGCTATGGGTATCGCAATCACCCGATGGAGATCGAAGCGAGGGCTGCGGAGGATAGCCGTGTCGTATGAGGGCCGCGAGCGCAGGACGGGCCAACTGACCGAGGACCGCGTGGCGCTGATGATCCAAGAGGCGGTTGCAGACGCGCTCAAGGCTCACGAACAGCACCTCATGCTGCACATGGACCGCCAGTTCGCTGAACTGCGCCGGTCCTTCGGTGACGCCTTCCCCAACGGCGACCCGCACGGCCACCGAGTCGCGCATGAGCGGATCATCACCAACGCCGGCCAGTGGGATGCGCTGAAAAGAGGGATCGTCGAGAAGGTCATCGGTGGCGGCATCTGGGCTGCGATTGGCTTCGCGCTGCTGGCCATCTGGGACGCGATCAAGCGCGAGGTGAGCCGGTGATGCTCTCGCTGCTCAACCGCTTCGCCCCGGCGCTCGGCGTGGCCATCGTGGTGCTGCTGGCCGCGCAGCTTGAGGAACGGTTCATGCCGGTCATTGAGGACTTTCGGGTGACGCGCATTGAGCGCACCGATGCCGGCTGGCGAGCCTGGGGCACCTACCGCAAGCTGCGCGTGTGCGAGCTTGTCAGCAGCAATGTCGTCGCCTACGGTGACGGCCCTGCAAAGCTCCTGCTGCAAGTCAAGCCCTTTGATGCGCCGCTTGGGCTGATTGAGTGGGGACCATACGACATCCCCACGGCCAGCACTCCATTCACGAGGGTGCAGGTCATCAGCACTCACCGCTGCCATCCACTATGGGCGCAGCAGGCGGTTTACTTTGAGATCAGGGCTGACCAGCTACCATGATGCAGCAGCTGCGGAACCTGCTCGACACGCTGCTGATTGGCGGAAAAATCAGCCTGTGGCAACTCGTTGATGTCATCGTGCTGCTGGCCAATGTGGCCATCGGCGTTGCGGTCGGCGTCATCATTTGGAAGATCCTGCGAGGCAAGTGATGAACCCCATGATCCTCGGCACTGTTTTCGAGGTCGGCAAGACCCTGCTCGACCGCTTCGTCCCCGACCCCGAAAAGAAGCGCGAGGCCGAGATGGAGATGGTCCGCATGGCTGCGGACGGCGAACTCAAGCAAGTCATCGCGCAACTGGAGATCAACGCCCGCGAGGCGGCGCATCCTTCGGTGTTCGTGGCCGGTTGGCGTCCGTTCTTCGGCTGGGCGGGCGGCTTCGGGTTCTTGTACGCGACCATCGGTCAGCCCCTGCTGGCCTGGGGCGCTGCGATCAAGGGGTGGCCTGTTCCGCCCACGCTCAACCTCGATCTTCTGTGGGTAGTGGTCACCGGGATGCTGGGCATCGGTGGCCTGCGGACCTACGAAAAGACGCAGGGCGTAGCGAGCAAATGAACCTCTCCCCGCACTTCACGCTTGCCGAGATGACGGTCTCTGAGGTGGCCGCACGGCGCGGCATCCCCAATGAGCCTACGCCAGAGGCGCTGGAGGCGCTCTATCGCACGGCGAAGGGCTTGGAGGCGGTGCGGGCCGTGCTGGGTAAGCCGATCATCGTGACCAGCGGGTATCGCTCGCCTGCGGTGAACCGCCTGGTTGGAGGTCAGCCTTCATCGCAGCATCTGCGCGGCGAGGCTGCGGACTTCATCTGCCCCGCCTTCGGATCGCCGGCCGAGGTGGTGGCGGCGCTGGTGAAGTCGGCGGTGCAGTATGACCAGTGCATCCTTGAGTTCGGCCGCTGGGTGCATATCAGCTTTGCGCCGGCCTTTCGTCGCATGGCGCTCATCATCGACGCAAACGGAACGCGGCCTTACGCTTGACGCTCGGAGGCGATGACCTCCCTGCGCCACGCCTGCAATG
>JBILGF010000449.1:0-2941 GCA_044351195.1 Burkholderiales bacterium | reverse complement strand
GAACTGCAGCAGGTGGGCATACTGCCAGCCATCGGATCCTGCCGGCGCGGTGATCGACGAGGTGGCGCGTGCCGACCGGCTTTCCACCCGGGCATCGGACCGCCAGCGCCAGCCGCGTTCGAGGAAATCGTTGTCCGTATAGCCGAACTGGGCGCGGTAGAGCGTGTCGGTGCTGTAACCCACGCCCACCTCGATACGGCGCGAATTGCCTTCGATCACCGATACCCGCACCGGTGCCGCCGCCGCATTGGCCGGATCATCATCCATCTCGACCTGTACCGCCGAGAAATGACCGGTGGCGGTCAACCGGCGCTGAAACTGCAGCAGATCGGCATCTTCGAACGGATCGCCGGCAGAAAAGGTCGCGAGGTTGCGCACGAGGGACTCGGGATAACGCGACAAGCCCCGTATCTGGATTTCGCCGAAACGGAACGGCGGCCCGCTGTCCAGTTCCACCTCGAGCCGGGCCTCGAGCCGGTCCGGATCGATGGTCGCCTGGCTGCGCTTGATGCGAGCGCCTGCGAACCGATCGCGGGCGAGCACCTCTGTTGCCTGGCGCTTGCCCAGATCCCAGTCGGCCTGCCGGAACCGCGCACCGGCCGGCAACGGCCAGCGCGCCAGTATCCGCTCACGCTGAAGGTGCATGCGCGCCGGGTCGGCGCTGATCGAACCGACGATCTCGACCTGCACATCGGCCACCCGTGTCGGCGGGCCGGGGTCGATCTCGAAGCGAACCGTCCACGGCCGAGCATCACCCGTGATCGTGCGCAGGATGGTGGGCGAGAAATAGCCCTCGGTAGCCAGCGCTTCGGTGAGTTGCGCCTGCCCTTCGGCGACCAGGCGCTCCAGCAGGTCACGGTTCATGCCCGCATAAGTGCGCCAGCGCAGCAGGTCGAGATCCTCGCGCAGCAGGCGCCCGAGCGTGAGCGGAGCGTCGATCTCGACCCGATAGGTTTCGGCCGCGCCCGATGCCGGTGTATCCGGGACATCCGGGGCATCCTGCGCATGTGCCTCGCGCGCCAGGCCGGCGGGCAGGACCGTGAGCAGAACCCCTGAGACGACAGCCATCGCGATGGCGATGGCCTGGATCAGCCTGTGCATCACGCCTTTCCCGAGGACCGGGCCGGCACCGCGTGCAAGATGGCACGGCGCAGCGCCCGCAGGTACACTGCGCGCCATTCCTGTCGATTCCTGCGGACCCTCAGCATGCTCACTCACTACACGGTAGGTATCGCGGTAACGATCGTTGCCGTTGTCATGCTCGCGATCATCCTGTTCGGTGCCCGGTCGCCGCACGGGCATGACGATCACCACTGACCCCATACCGCCACAGGCCTGCCGAACTCCCTGCAGCCCCGGCCCGCGGACCTGCGGGGGTACATGTTAACCGACGGGGCGCTCGTCCTGCGCCGGCGCAATCACTGAATGTCGGCGATGCGGTCCGGTGAACGCCTGCCGGGCGCGGGCAGGGTGCGACCTGCCTGCCGGATCGGCGCAGACGGACGCGAACGCGTCGATTACCGCGCGGTGGTATGGCTCGCCGCCCCGCTGTTCGCCAACAGCGGCGTGCAGGCGGCGCTCAACCTGACCGACACCTGGTTCACGGGTCGGCTGTCGACCGACGCGACAGCGGCCATGGGTGCCATTCACTGGCTGATACTGGGCGTCGTCTTCCTGCTCGGGGGCGTGGGCATGGGCGTGCAGACACTGGTCGCCCAGCATCACGGTGCCGGCCGACCGCATGAGGCTGCGCGGTCGCTGTCGACCGGCCTGTGGGTGGCGCTGGCGATGACGCCGCTGTTCCTGCTGCTGGCCCTGTCGGGCCGCGCCATCCTGGCGCCGTTCGCCCTGGCGCCATCGATCGAGGCCCTGGCCAGCGAGTACTGGTGGCCACGCCTGCTCGGTGCACCGCTGGTCGTCGGGCTGTGGTCGGTATCGGGCTTCTTCAACGGCATCGGCCGCACCCGGATCACGCTCGGACTGATGCTCACGGTCGCCGTGCTCAATGCACCGCTGAACGAACTGCTGATGTTCCGGCTCGGCTGGGGTATCGCCGGTGCCGCATGGGCGACCAACATCGCGCTGGCCTGCGGCATCGTCATCGCGCTCCTGCTGTTCCTGTCCAGGCGGGTGCGCGACGAGTTCGGCTCCCATCGCAACTGGCAACCCGAATGGCGCCGGATCGTCGCCCTGGTCGCGCTCGGGCTGCCGATCGGCATTGCCATCTCGGTGGACGTGCTCGGAGCGGCGCTGTTCCAGATCATGCAGGTTAAACTGGGCCCGGTGGATGGGGCCGCCACGCAGATCGTGATGATGCTCACCTCCATCGCCTTCATGCCGGCCGTCGGCATCGGCATCGCCGGCACCACGCTGGTCGGGCAATCGATCGGTGCCGGCGACCGCGAGTGGGCAGCCCGCGTGGGTAACGCGACGATCCGCCTGTCGGTCGCCTACATGGGGGTGGTCGGCGTGCTCATCGCGGTATCGGGCCCCTGGGTGATTCCGCTGTTCGTGTCGGACAGCGACCCGAACTTCGCTGCCACCGTCGCGCTCGCCACCTCGCTGGTCTGGATCGCCGCGATCTACCAGGCCTTCGATGCGCTGCACCTGGGCAGCTCGTTCTGCCTGCGCGGTGCCGGCGACACCCGCTTCGCAGCGGTCGCACTGCTGGTGCTGTCATGGGGGCTGTTCGTCCCGCTCGCCCACACCCTCACCTTCGCCCCCGGACAGGGCTGGATCGACGGCCTGCCCCAGTACGGCCTCGGTGCCACCGGCGGCTGGATCGCCATCACTGCCTACATCAGCCTGCTCGGTATCGTGCTGCTGCTGCGCTGGCGCTCCGGCGCCTGGCGCCGCATCCAACTCTGAAATCCAGGTCTGAAATCCGGGTCAGAGACGATTTAACGAGAATCAAGGCCTGGGTTCCGGCTCTGCAGCAGAG
>JBILGF010000065.1:0-10000 GCA_044351195.1 Burkholderiales bacterium | reverse complement strand
GATCAAGTTCGGGAAGCATCGCGATCTCACGGTGCCCGCCCTCGCCCAGCCGGCAGTACGTGATGCTCTGCGCGAGGCGCAGCTCGAGCCGAAGCAGATCGAGGCGATCTACGCCGGTACGGCGACCTCCGGCTGGATGCCCGGCCAACGTGTCGCGCGCGACACCGGCATGAGCGGCGTGCCGGTGGTGAACTGCGAGAACGCGTGTTCGAGCAGTGCCACGGCCTTCCGTGAAGCCTGGGTGGCGGTGGCGGCCGGGCTCTACGACTACGTGCTGGTGTTCGGCGTCGAGCAGTTGACCAAGCTTGGCGGCGGTACGCTGCCGCTGGACCAGGACGACATCGAAGTCTCCAACGGCATGGTGATGCCTGCGCTGTACGCGATGCGCGCGCAGCGCTACCTGCATGACTACGGCGCAACCGAGCGCGACCTTGCACAGGTCGCGGTGAAGGCGCGCCGCCATGGCGCGCTCAATCCCGATGCGCAGTTCCGTACCGAGACCAGCATCGACGAAGTGCTGGCCTCGCGCCGCATCGCCGATCCGCTGACCCTGCTGCAGTGCTGCCCGACCGGCGACGGTGCGGCGGCGGTGGTGATCTGCCCGACCGAGCGCGCGGCTGCGCATTCCGACCGGCCGGTGAAGGTGCTCGGTTCGCACCTCGCCTCGGGCAAGTACATCCCCGGCTTCCGCGACATGACCACGCCCGAGATCACCAGTCGCTGTTCGGGCGAACTGTACGAAGAGACCGGCATCGGCCCGGAAGACATCGACGTGCTCGAATGCCATGACGCCTTCACCATCGCCGAGCTGCTGTACTACGAAGCGCTCGGCCTGTGCCCGCGCGGCGAGGCGGTGCGCCTGCTGCGCGACGGCACCACCTCGCTGGGTGGCCGGGTACCGGTGAATCCGAGTGGCGGCCTGCTGTCCAAGGGGCATCCGGTCGGTGCCAGCGGCGCGGCGCAGATCGTCGAGATCGTGCGGCAGTTGCAGGGCCGCTGCGGCAGCCGGCAGGTCGACGGCGCCAAGGTCGGCCTGACCCATGTCACCGGCGGCGGTACTTCCGGCTTCGACCATGGGGCCTGCGCGATCCACCTGTTCGGTGTCTGAACTCCGCGCCTCGGACGGTGTGTCACGGCGCCTGTTCAGGCATGGGTCGGATGCCGTGCCGGACAAACCCGGGTCAGGCACGGCTCCCGGGATCGCTCGCCAGCCGGCGGATACCGGTACGGTCGCGCGCGCCGTGGCCGTCCTGCGCGCCGTGGCCGAGGCGGGTGACGGCACCCAGATCAAGCGGATCAGCACCGACCTGCGCCTGCCCGCATCGACCGTCCATCGGCTGCTCGACCTGCTGATGCGCGAGGGAATGGTCGAGCGCGACGAGGCGACGCCCACCTATCGCGCCGGGCGCGAGTTCCTCCGCCTGTCCTCGGTGGTGGCCAGCCAGCACCCCCTGCAGGTGATCGCGGCACCGCTTCTGGAGCAGGCGGTGGCATCGATGAACGAGACCGCCTACCTGTGCCTGTATCTGCCGCGCGAGCGCCGCCTCGCGTTCGCGGCGCATGTCGAGTCCAGTCACCCGCTCGGCTACCGGGTGCGCAGCCATGAGCCGCAGACGCTGCTCACCGGCGCATCGGGCCGCTCGATCCTCGCCTTCCTGCCGCCGGTCGAGCGGGAGGCAGTGCTTGCCCGCGAGGGCGTGCCCGGCCTGGCGGAACTTGCCCAGGACCTGGCTGCGATCCGTGCGCGCGGTTATGCACTGTCTCTGGGCCAGCGTATCGCCGGTGCGGTCGGCATCTTCGCCCCGGTATTCGCTGCCGGTGGCGGTGTTACCGGTTCGCTCGGATTCACCATCCCTGAACAACGATTCGACCCGTCCCGCGAGGCCGAGTTTGCCCGCGAGGCCTGTCGCCTCGCGGGCGAACTGTCCGCAGGACTGGGCTTCCGCGCACGTCAAGGCGCATGAGGAAGAGCACCGATGACTGATGCCGTACCCGCCACTTCCGAGCGCAGCCAAGCCGGCGCCCAGCCGCTGAAAGGCGTGCGCGTGCTGGACCTGACCCAGTTCCTGTCGGGCCCCTATGCGACCCAGATCCTCGCCGACCTCGGTGCCGAGGTGATCAAGGTCGAACCGCACGGCGGCGACTCGTCGCGCCACATCCCGCCGTACTTCGTCGACCGCGACAGCGCGTACTACCTGAGCGTCAACCGCAACAAGCAGAGCGTCGCGGTGGACATGAAGCATGCCGACGGCAAGGCGCTGGTACGCGAACTCGCGCTGAAGAGCGACGTGCTGATCGAGAACTTCCGCCCCGGGGTCGCGGCCAAGCTGGGTCTGGATGCTGCCGCGCTGTCCGAGGCGCATCCCGGCCTGGTCTGGTGCAGCATCTCGGGCTTCGGCCAGGACGGTCCCTATCGTGAACTGCCGGCCTACGACATGATCGTGCAGGCCCTGTCCGGCGGCATGAGCCTGACCGGCGAGAGCGGCGGCCTGCCGGTGCGCTCCGGCATCCCGCTCGGTGACCTGGCCGCGGGCATGTTCGCGGTGATCGCGATCCAGGCTGCGCTGCTCGAGCGCCACATCACCGGCCGCGGCAAGCAGATCGATATCTCGATGCTCGACTGCCAGGTGTCGATGCTCACCTACCAGGCTGCCTACCACCTGATCGCCGGCGTGGTCCCCGGCACCCAGGGCCGCGCGCACGATTCGTTCGCCACCTATCGCACCTTCATCGCCGGCGACGGCGTGAACGTCGTCGTCTGCGCGAACACCGATCGCATGTGGGAAGACATGGCGCGCGAGCTGGGCGTCGGGCACCTGCTCGACGACCCGCGCTACAGGACGAACGCTGACCGCCACGCCAACCGCGACACCCTGCTGCCGGTGCTCGACCGCGCGTTCCTCGCGCAGCCAGCCGAGCACTGGGTCGGACGCTTCCGCGCGAAGGGGATCCCGGTGGGCAGCGTGAACACCCTCGACCGTGCCCTGCGCGACCCGCAGGTACAGCACCGGCAGATGGTGCTTCCGCTCGAGGACGGCCGCGGCCATCGCATCGAGGTCGCCGGCAACCCGATCAAGTTCACCGGCGAGGCACCCGGCCCCGACCGCTATCCGCCCCGGCTGGGCGAAGACAACGCCCGTGTGCTGCGCGACGTGCTGCAATGGGATGCCGCGCGCATCGCGGCATTGGTCGAGGCTGGCGTCCTCAAGCCGTCAGTGGCCTGATCCGCCTTCCCTCCCGCAATCTCCTGGAGAAACATCGATGGACCTCAGACTTTCCGGCAAACGCGTGCTGATCACCGGCGCCTCCCAGGGCATAGGGCTGGGCGTCGCGGAGGGATTCGCCGCAGAGGGTTGCCACCTGATCCTCGCCGCGCGCAACGCGAAGCTGCTGGACGAAGCCGCGGTGGCGCTGCGCAAGCTCGGTGCCGCGTCGGTCGTCGTGCATGCAAGCGACCTGGCGGCGCCGGGCGCGGCGGCGGCACTGTCGGCCGCCGCCGGCGTGGTCGATGTGCTGGTCAACAATGCCGGTGCGGTGCCCCAGGGATCGATCGACCAGATCGACGAAGCACGCTGGCGCACCGCCTGGGACCTGAAGATCTTCGGCTACATCAACCTCAGCCGCGAGGTGTATGCGGGCATGGCCGCACGCAGGTCGGGCGTGATCGTGAACATCATCGGCGTGTCGCCGTTCCACCCGACCAACAAGAATGTCGCCGGTGCCGCCGGCAACGCCGCGCTGATGGCGTTCACCCAGTGCCTCGGTACCGGCAGCCTCGACGACGGTGTGCGGGTGGTCGGCATCAACCCGGGCGCGACCGAGACCCAGCGCCAGGTGGTGCGCTGGAAGGCGCGCTCGCAGGCCGCGTTCGGCGACGAGAACCGCTGGCGCGAACTGACCACCGGCTTCCCGCTCGGCCGGTTGGCCCGGGTCGACGAAGTGGCCGACGTCGCGGTGTTCCTCGCCTCGGACCGCGCGTCGTACGTGACCGGCACCATGATCAGCGTCGATGGCGGCGCGGGGTTGTCGAAGTGAGCGCGGGCGGGAAGAAGGTCCCGGTGTCGCCGATGATCCGTTCGCTGGCGACGTACATGTCGAAGGCGATCGACCGGCCGTTGCCGGCGAAGGTGGCCGAGAAGACGAAGCACCACATCGCCGACTCGATCGCGGCGATCGTGTCCGGATCGAAGCTGCTGCCAGGACGCAGGGGCATCGCGTATGTCGGCACGCAGGGTGGCACCGCACAGGCGAGCGTGATGGGCACGACGCTGTCCACGACCGTCACGCTCGCCGCCTTTGCCAACGCGATGTCCGGCCATGCGGACGAGACCGACGACTCGCACCAGGGCGGGCTGTTCCATCCGGGCTGTGCGGTGGTTCCGGCGGCGTGGGCGATGGGCGAACTCAAGCGCGTCAGCGGCACCGATCTGCTGCGCGCGGTGGCACTCGGCTACGACATCGGCGCGCGCTTCGCGATGGCCCTCGGGGGCATCCGTTTCCTGCTGTCGGCGCATTCTTCGCATGCATTCGGCGCGATCTTCGGCGCATCGGCCGCCGCCGGTTCGCTGGCACGTTTCGATGCGCAACGGATGCGCTGGATGCTCTCGTACACCGCACAGCAGGCCTCGGGCCTGTCGTGCTGGGTGCGCGATCCCGACCATGTCGAGAAGGCCTTCGACTTCGCCGGCATGCCCGCGCGCAACGCGATGTCCGCCGCGACCATGGTCGATGCCGGCTTCAACGGCGTCGACGATTCGTTCAGCGATGCGCGCAGCTTCTTCCTCGCCTACGACAAGCACACCGACACCTCGCATGTCGTGCGCGACCTCGGGCGCACCTGGGAGGTCATGCGTTCGAACATCAAGAACTGGTCGGTCGGTTCGCCGATCCAGGCGGCCCTCGACTCGCTGATCGCGCTGATTCGTGCGCACGGACTGACGCCCGCGAACGTGAAGCGCATCCACGTGCAGGTACAGGACACCGAGTCGGAAATCGTGAACAACCGGGACATGCCGGACATCTGCATGCAGCACCTGCTGGCGGTGATGCTGATCGACGGCGGGCTCACCTTCGATTCCTCGCATGACGACGCGCGCATGCACGATCCGGCCGTGCTGGCCGTGCGCAAGTGCATCGCCTACGAGGGCAGCGCGGCGCTGAGCAAGGCCGGCGGCCGGCAGGCGATCGTCGAGGTCGAGACCACCGACGGTCGCAGGCTCAGGCACCATACCGAGGTGGTGCGCGGCGCCTGGCAGAACCCGATGACCCGCGCCGAAGTCGACGACAAGTGCCTGCCCCTGATGTCGCCGGTACTCGGTCGGCGCCGTGCGCGCACCCTGCTCGACCGGGTGTGGGCGCTCGATGAAGTGCAGGACATCCGCACGCTGCGCAGGCTGCTGCAGCCCGCGCGCTGAGCCCGCCGAGAGGCCGCATGGACGCGCGCAAGGTCGTCCAATCACCATCTGGAGGAAGAACATGATGAGCAAACCCGGGTATCGAGTTGTCGGCACCAGCCTGCTGTGCACCCTGATCGGCACTGCCGGCGCCATGGCAGCCGCCGATACATTTGCACAGGCGAACTTCCCTGCGCGGCCGATCCGCATCCTTGTGGGCTCGGCGCCCGGGGGTGGGCTCGATACTTCGGCCCGGGCGATCTCCGAGCCGTTGTCGGCCGCCTTCAACCAGCCGGTCATCGTCGACAACCGGCCGGGTGCCGCCGGCAGCCTGGCCGGGCAGATGCTGAGCAAGGCGCCGCAGGACGGCCATACGATCTGCCTCGGAGCGATCGGCAATTTCGCCGTGAACTATTTCGTCTACAAGGACATCGGCTATCACCCGATCAAGGATCTCGCGCCGGTGTCCGGCATTGCCGATGCCACGAACGTGCTTGTCGTGAACACCGGCGTGGCTGCCACCAGCGTGAAGGAACTGCTGCAACTGGCTGCACGGGAGCCGGGGCTGACCTACGGGTCTTCGGGCACCGGGAACGCAGGGCATCTGGCCGGGGAACTGTTCTCGTCGATGACGAAATCGCAACTGGTCCATGTGCCCTACAAGGGTGGCGGCCCGGCGATGATCGACCTGCTCGGCGGCCGCATCACGATGATCTTCGCATCGCCCTCCACGGCCACGCAGCAGGTGAGGGCGGGCAAGGTACGCGCGCTGGCAGTGACCACGGGCAGGCGCTCGGCCCTGGTGCCCGACCTGCCGACCATCAGCGAAGCCGGCGTGCCCGGGTTCGACGTCAACAACTGGTACGGCATGGCCGCGCCGGGCGGTACGCCGGCAGCGGTCATCGCACGTCTCAATCGTGACATCGTCGCGGTGCTGAAGAGCCCCGAGGTCGCGCAGGTATTCCTCAAGCAGGGGCTGGAACCTGCTCCGACCACACCGGAGGCATTCGGCAAGTTCATCCGGTCGGAGTTCGAAAAATGGGGCCGCGTGCTCAAGAGCGCAGGCGCAACGGCCCGCTAGCACCGGCATTGCAGGTGCCCTGATCCACGGAAAGGAATGAAGATGAGCACGGTCTTCCATTGCTCGTTCCCGGTGCGCGACCTGGCATCGACCCGGGCCTTCTATGGCGATGTGCTCGGCTGTACGGCGGGGCGAACCGAGGCCGACCGCATCGATTTCGATTTCTTCGGTCATCACATCGTCGCGCAGGTGTCCGAGCAGGAGTCGGCGCACCGCAGCGTGGGCGTCGGCCGCGAGTCGTATCCGTTGCGCCACTTCGGCGTGCTGGTGTCGAAGGCGGAATTCGAACGCCTGGCCGCCCGGCTGCAGGCTGCGGGCGCGCCATGGGTGATCCCGCCGGAGGTACGCCATGGCGGCACGGTGCGCGAGCAGATGACGATGTTCGCGCTCGATCCGTCGGGCAATGGCGTGGAGTTCAAGTCGCTGGCCGATCCGGCGAACGTGTTCAAGGCCTGAGCTGGATAGAGACGTAAAAACCGAGGAGGAACCCATGGCCAGCATCGTGCATCTCGCAGTCAAGGTAACCGACGTGGAACGCGCAGCGACCTTCTACGAAACGGTATTCGGCTTCAGGCGCTCCGAGACCACGCGCAAGCGTGGCCATGTGTCCTGCCACATGACCGACGGCCGCTTCGACCTGGCGCTGATCCAGTACGACACGGCTGATACCACCGAGTCGAACTGGGCGGGCGAGGGCCCGTGCATCCACCACTTCGGCATCGCAGTCGAGGACACCGAGGCGGTACACCGCCGGCTGGTCGACGGCGGCTTCACCATCCTCAGTTCGCCCGGCGTGATGCCGATCAAGTTCCGTGGCCCGGACGGCGTGGTGATGGAAGTCGGTCCGTCGTCGATCTTCCCCGGCGTGGACGAAGGCGCCGCCGCGGAACGCAAGGCCACCCTGGAACACGCGGAGAAAGCATGAAGAAGTTCAGCGTCAGCCCCGAGGCCTATGTCGAGATCCTCAACCTGTACGCCGCCTACAACCTGTCGAGCGACTCGGGCGATGCCGAGTGGTACGCGAGTTGCTTCACCGAGGACGGCGAGCAGCACGGCACCTACGACATCGTCGGCCGCGCCAGCCTCGTCGAATACAAGAAAAAGGACTATGCAACCCGCACCCACCTGTACCGTCGCCACTGGAACGGCAGCATCCACCTCGAGCAGATCGACGAAGACACGATCCGCGGCCGCTGCTACCTGTTCGGCTACAACGGCGAGCCGGGGACGCTGCCGCACGTGACACATGCCGGCGTGTACACCGACACCATCACGCGCGTGGACGGCGAATGGAAGTTTGCGCATCGCAAGCTGGTGTTCGACGGGGTGAAGAAGTGACATCGGAGACGCCCGGCGCCGCCCCGGCACCGGCGGCGCATGCGCTCGACTACATGACGGTAGCCGGGCTGCTGGGCCTGTACCGGCGGCGCGAGGTGTCACCGGTAGAGGTGTTGCAGCATCAGTTCGAGCGGGTCGCCCGCTTCGAGTCCAGCCTGCACTGCTTCGTCACGCAGACCCCTGAGGTTGCGCTCGGGCGCGCACGCGAGGCAGAGCGGCTCTGGATGCGCAGTGAGGCGCGCGCGTTCGCGCCGAGCCTGGCCGGGGTGCCGTATGGCCTCAAGGATGTGATCTCGACCGCCGGTATCCGTACCACGGGACAGTCGAAGATCCTGCAGCACAACGTGCCCGCTAAGGATGCCGCGGTCGAGGCACGGATGAAGCTGGGCGGGGCGGTGCTGATGGGCAAGCTCACCACCTACGAGTTCGCGCACGGTGGCCCGTCCTGGGACCTGCCCTGGCCGCCGGCGATGAACCCGTGGAAGCCCGGCTACCTGCCGGGCAGCACCAGCAGCGGCGCCGGTGCTGCGATCGCCGCCGGGTTGCTGCCGGCCGCGATCGGCACCGATACCGGCGGCTCCATCCGCATGCCGGCCGCCGTCTGCGGCATCGTCGGGGTGAAGCCGACCTACGGGCTGGTCAGTCGGCAGGGCGTGCTGCCGAACACGTTCACCTTCGACACCTGCGGCCCGATGGCCCGCACCGTCGAGGATGCCGCGCTGATGCTTGGCGCACTCGCAGGCTACGACGACGAAGATGTCGCCAGCGCCGACCGTGCGCCCTGCGACTACATGGCCGACCTGTCGCGTGGCGTGCGCGGCGTGCGCATCGGCTGGGTACGCCACTGGTACGAGGGCGATGCCAACTGCCATCCCGATGTCGCGCCGGCGGTCGAGCAGGCGATGAAGGTGCTGGCCGATGCCGGCGCGATCGTCGAGGAGATCCAGCTGTCCGACCTGCTCGTCTACCAGGACTGCAAGACGACGATCTCGATCACCGAGATGTTCAGCGCCTATGAGCACGAGTTCCGTACCCGGCCCCAGGATTTCGGCCTCATGTTCCGCAACAAGGTGCTGTCCGGCTCGCTGATCCGGGCGGAAGACTACTTCCAGGCGCTGCGCCAGCGGCTGTGGCTGGCGCGCGAACTGTCACGCGCGTTCCGCGAGTACGATGTGATCGCAACCGCCGGCTGGATGACCCCGGCGGACAAGGCGCACCCCGACAAGCTGGAGAAGTTCCTGCGGCCGCCGAACATCACCACGCCGTTCAACATCGGTGGCGGGCCGGCGATGAACATCCCGTGCGGCTTCAGTACCGAGGGGCTGCCGCTCAGCCTGCAGATCGCCGCCGACCACTTCGACGAGCCGATGATGTTCCGCGTCGGCCATGCCTACCAGCAGCTGACCGACTGGCACCTGCGCCGCCCGACCGAAGGAATGCACCAGTGACCCGATCGTTCGTGTTGCCTGAACCCGGCGCGAAGACGCTGGAACCGTTGCCGCCGTCCTCGCGCGAGGACATCGAGCGGATGGCAAGGCAGGCGGGCCTCGACCTGCCGCCGCAGCTGATGGAAGAACTGTGCGTGTCCTATCCGGCGTTCGAGGCGATGGTGCGCCGACTGCCCAGGATGCGCGCCCGCTTCGACGAGCCGGCGCATCATCTGGTCGAGGTCGAGCGCATCCGGGCACTAGACTGATATCAGGGAGAACGCAGCGATGGACTATTACGACTGGGTTGCCGGGCAACTGGGCAAGGCGCCCTCGGTGATCGACTGGAAGGACATTCCCGCCGAGGACGTGTCGGACCCGAACCTCACCACCCACTCCGGCACCGTGCGCCAGACCTGGGTCGGCGACAAGGTGATGATGACCCGCGTGGTGGTCAAGCCGAACTCGAAGGGCAAGCCGCATTTCCATCCGTCCGAGCAGGTGTCGATGATCCTGCGCGGCGGCGTCAAGGTCTACATGCACGGACGCGAGCAGCTGGCGATGGCCGGTTCGATCGTGCATATCCCGGGCAATGCGGTGCACATGTTCGAGATCCTCGGTGAAGAGACCGAGATCCTCGATGTCTATACCGTGCACGCCTCGGTCGAAGAGCTTCGTAAACAGTATCCCCAGGAGACGCAAGCATGAAGACACTCGCCGTGACAGTGGCCACCCTGTTCGCCACCCTGCCGATGGTGGCG
>JBILGF010000447.1:0-2955 GCA_044351195.1 Burkholderiales bacterium | reverse complement strand
CGACAGAATCACCGGCGCCATGCGACCCGTGACGGGGAGGCCACTCACCCAAGGAGGAGTGCCATGGAACGGTCGATCCGCTGCGCCCGCATTGCGGGCGTGTCCATTTCCCTGCGCAGATGGTTTGCCGCGCTGTGTCCGGCCGTGGTGCTGGCCGTCGCCGCCGGGCCTGCGATCGCCCAGTCCTGGGAGCCCACGCGAACCGTCGAGTTCATCGTGCCCGCAGGCACCGGTGGCGGCGCCGACCAGATGGCCCGGCTGATCCAGGGGATCATCCAGAAGAACAACCTGATGAAGCAGTCGATCATCGTCGTCAACAAGGGCGGCGGTGCCGGTGCCGAGGGCTTCCTCGAGATCAAGGGTGCCAAGGGCGATCCGCACAAGATCGTCATCACGCTGTCGAACCTGTTCACGACCGGGCTGTCCACCGGCACCTTCGACTGGACCGAATTCACCCCGGTTTCGATGATGGCGCTCGACCAGTTCGTGCTCTGGGTCAATGCAAAGAACCCGGCGAAGACCGCGAAGGAGTACATCGAACAGGTACGCACGAGCGCTGGCAAGGCACGCATGGGCGGCACCGGCGCGCGCCAGGAAGACCAGATCATCACGGTCAGCATCGAGCGCGCGGCGAAGGTGAAGTTCATCTACATCCCGTTCAAGGGGGGGGGCGAGGTGGCCACCCAGCTGGTCGGCGGCCATGTCGATTCCACGGTGAACAACCCGATCGAGGCCGTGGCGCAGTGGCGCGCGGGCGGGCTGCGTCCGCTGTGCGTGTTCGACGACGAGCGCATGCCCTACACGGCGCGTGTCACCGAGACGATGTCCTGGAACGACATTCCGACCTGCCGGGAAGCGGGTGTGCCCACCGACTACGTGATGCTGCGTGGCATCTTCATGCCGGGCGGGGTGACGCCGGCCCAGCGTGACTACTTCGTCGGGTTGATGCGCAAGGTGCGCGAGACGCCCGAGTGGAAGCGGTTCATCGCCGAGGGTGCCTTCAACCCCACCGCCCACGAGGGGGATGCGTTCACCAAGTGGCTGGCCCGCGCAAAGGAAGAGCATCGCGGGTTGATGAAGGAAGCCGGCTGGGTCACGAAATAGCGCGCGGCGCGGCGGGGAGGCGGCAGTCATGTCAGGTCCCGAAGAAGAGGGCGCCGGCGTAGTCAGCACCGCGGCGATGGAGATCGTCGTCGCGGCGTTGTTTCTCGCGTTCGGTGCGGTGGTGATGTTCGACAGCTACCGGATCGGTGCGTCCTGGGCGAGCGACGGACCAGAGTCGGGCTATTTCCCGTTCTATACCGGGCTGATCATCTGCGTAGCGGCCCTGGTGTTGCTGGTGCAGGGCTTCAGGAAGCGTGCGCAAATGCCGGTGGCGTTCGTGCAGGCAGCCCCCCTGCGCCAGGTGGCCCTGGTCTTCTTTCCTGCGCTGATCTATGTCGGCGGCATCCAGGTCGCCGGCATCTATGTTGCCTCGGCGATCTACATCACGCTGTTCATGGTCTATCTCGGCCACTACAGCTGGCTGCGCAGTGGTGGCGTCGGGCTCTCGGTCGGCCTGTTCGCATTCGTGCTGTTCGAGCGCTGGTTCCACATCCCGCTGCCCAAGGGCTTCATCGAACGGGCACTGGGGTTCTAGGCGCATTGCTCGCGATCTCCGGGGAAGCTGATGGATGAACTGCAGTTGCTGATGCACGGCTTCGCGATCGCGATGACCTGGCAGAACCTGATGCTGATGTTCCTCGGCATCGTCCTTGGCGTGCTGATCGGGGTGCTGCCCGGACTGGGGGGCGCCAACGGCATCGCGATCCTGCTGCCGCTCACCTTCACCATGTCGCCGACCTCGGCGATCATCCTGCTCTCGTGCATCTACTGGGGCGCGCTGTTCGGCGGTGCGATCACCTCGATCCTGTTCAACATCCCGGGCGAGCCGTGGTCGGTGGCCACCACCTTCGATGGCCACCCCATGGCCAGGCAGGGCCGGGCCGGCGAGGCCCTGACTGCAGCCTTCACCGGCTCGTTCATCGGCGCCTTCTTCGCCGTGGTGATGATCACCTTCCTCGCGCCGATGGTCGCGCAGTTCGCCCTGCGCTTCGGGCCGCCGGAATACTTCGCGGTCTACCTGCTTGCGTTCTGCAGCTTCGTCGGCATGGGCAAGGGCTCGCCGTGGAAGACCATCGCGGCGATGATGCTCGGCTTCGCGCTGGCCGCCGTCGGCATGGATACGGTGACCGGGCAGTTGCGCATGACCTTCGGCAGCACGGAACTGATGCGCGGCTTCGACTTCCTGGTGGCGGTGATCGGGCTGTTCGGCATCGGCGAGATCCTGCTCACGATGGAGGAGGGCCTCGAGTTCAAGGGCCGCAGCGCGAAGATCAATGCGCGCGTGGTGTGGGAGACCTGGAAGCAGCTGCCCCGCTTCTGGGCGACGTCGATCCGCGCGGTGCTGATCGGCTGCTGGATGGGCGTCACCCCGGGTGGCGCGACGCCGGCCTCGTTCATGAGCTACGGCGTGGCAAGACAGATGTCGAAGAACGGCCACAATTTCGGCAAGGGCGAGATGGAGGGGGTGGTCGCACCCGAGGTCGCCGCGCATGCGGCCGGCACGTCCGCGCTGCTGCCGATGCTGGCCCTGGGCATTCCCGGCTCGCCGACCGCAGCGGTACTGCTGGGTGGACTGCTGATCTGGGGGCTGCAGCCGGGGCCGCTGCTGTTCGTCGAACAGAAGGATTTCGTCTGGGGCCTGATCGCCAGCATGTACCTGGGCAACATCGTCGGGCTGATCGTGGTGCTGACCACCGTGCCCCTGTTTGCCGCGATCCTGCGCAACCCGTTCTCGATCATCGCGCCGGTGATCATCGTGGTGTGCGCGATCGGTGCCTTCACCGTGAACAACGCGATGCTCGATGTCTGGCTGATGATGCTGTTCGGCGTGGCCGGCTATGTGTTCAAGAA
>JBILGF010000258.1:0-5172 GCA_044351195.1 Burkholderiales bacterium | reverse complement strand
ATCCAGCGTTTCGTAGGGCACATGTCGACCGTCGACATGATGGAGCAGATCCGCGCGATCCGCTGTCCGGTACTGATGATCGCCCCCGGTGCCGAACCGGTCGGCCATGCGTCGACCTATGAGGACATGAAGGCACGCATCGCCGACAACGAACTCGTGTACTACGACGGGGCCCGCCACAACATCGGCGACTACCTGCCCGACCGCTGCGCGGCCGACACGCTCGCCTTCCTGCAGCGCCGGTTCCCGCGCCGCTGAAAACGCGGCCGGCCGGTCAGGCCACCAGCGCGACCCGAGGTCAGGCCGCGTGCCTGAGCAGGAAGCGCTTCAGTTCCTCCGCGCAGCGATCGGGCACCGCATCGGTGATGTTGTGCGGCAGGCCTTCATAGACCACGAACTCGCAGCCCGGCACCCGTTCGGCGATCGGCCGATATTCATGCGCCGGATGCAGCGGGTCGGCGCCCGGCACCACCACCAGCATCGGGCAGGCGATCTTCGGCAGGTCGTCCTGCAGGTCGACGGTCGCCATCATCGGTACGAAGCGGGCAAGCACCTCGACCGGCGTGCGCGCCGATTCGGCGATGAACCAGTCGACGAAGCCCGGCTTCGCGGTCGACAGGTCGACCCGGTCGGCGATGGTCTCGCGCAGGAAGGCGGCCACGCCCTTCGCGCCGATGCGCGACACCCAGCCGGCATAGTCGGTGGCGACCTTCTTCATGCCCGGCACCGAGGCGAAGCTGGCGAGCGTACGTACCCGCGACGGATGGTGGATCGCCAGGCCCTGCGACACGATGCCCCCGGCCGACGAGCCGGCGACATGGGCCCGATCCACGCCGAGGTGGTCGAGCAGTTCCACCGCGTCCTGCATCAGCCGGCGAAACGACAGCTGGTCAGGGCCGGGCACGCCCGACTCGCCATGGCCGCGCTGGTCGAGCCTGACCACCCGGAACTGGCGCGCGAGGTGGGGCACCCAGGCGTAGAAGCGGCGCGAGCTGCCCATCGCCGCATGCAGCAGCAGCAGGGTTTCGGCCTTGCGCCAAGGGTCGGTGTAGTCATCGACGATATAACGCAGTTCGAGGCCATCGCTGGCGACCAGGGTTTCCATGGCTGTTCCCTCAGAAGGCTGACCGGCCGCCATCGGCCGGTATCGTTGCGCCGGTGATCATGCGCGACTCGTCGCTCGCCAGGAACAGCGCGATGTTCGCGATGTCCTCGGGGCGGCCGACCCAGAGCGGATAGTCGCGCATCCGCGCTGAGGCATCCTGCCGGTCGACCACCTTCCCCGGCACCCCCGCGGTACCGTAGTTGCCCAGGATGCGCTCGGTCAGTATGCGCCCGGCACAGATGGCGTTGGCACGGATGTTGTCCTTCGCATGCGTGCCGGCCAGCGCGCGGGTGAACGACAGGATCGCGCCCTTCGCCGCGGTGTAGACATGCTTCGGGCTGCTGCCGCGCAGGGCCGCGCCCGAGGACATGTTGACCACCGATCCACCTCCCGCCTTCACCAGGTCCGGTATGCCGTGGCGGCAGACCAGCATCGGGCCGCGCAGGTCGAGTGACATCGTCCGGTCCCAGATATCGAGGTCGACCTCGGTGACCGGAGCCACCGGCACAGTTGAACAGGATATCGAGCCGTCCATGGCGCGCCACCGCCGCCGCAATCGCCGCCTGGACGCCGGCATCGTCGGTCACGTCCACATGCAGCGCAAGCGCGTCACCCCCCTGGGCGGCCACCAACCGTGCCGTTGCCTCGCCTCGCTCGGCATCGATGTCTGCCAGTACGACCTTCGCGCCCTCGCGTGCGAACAGCAGCGCCGTCGCACGCCCGATGCCGGCCCCGGCGCCGGTGATGAATGCCACCTTGCCTGCGAGGCGGTCCATGCCGGCAGCGCTCAGGGACGCAGTTCGGGGAAATGCGCGCGCAGGAAACGCAGCACCTCGGCCACGCAGCGGTCGGGCAGGTAGTCGTACAGGTTGTGCCGGCCATTCTCGTAGACGACACGTTCGCTGTCCGGGATCAGGCGCGCCATCTCGGCGAAGGCCGACCCGGTACCGATCGGATGCGCGCCCGGTTCGACGATCAGCGTCGGGCAGGCGATGCGGTGCACCTGGTCCATGAAATCGGTGTCGGTCCAGTGGCCGATGAACCGCTTCAGGAACTCGAGGTCGTTGCGGCAGATCTCGTCGAGCACCCATTCGATCAGGCGCGGATCGGCCTCGGCGACCGGGATACGCTCGTCGATGGTCTCGCCGAAGGCCGCACGCATGCCGCGTGACGCGGCATCGGCGAGCCAGCGCTTGCCCTGGTCGCCCTTGAAGCCCGGCGTCGCGCTGAACAGCGACAGGCTCTTTACCCGCGACGGATGGTGGATGGCCAGCAACTGCCCGACATAACCGCCGGCGGATCCGCCGAGCACGTGCACGCTGTCGAGCTTCAGCCGATCGAGCAGTTCGACCACGTCAAGGGTCAGGCGTTCCTTGTCGTGCGGGACACTGGCGGGAGGCACCTGCGACTGGCCATGGCCGCGCGAATCCACGCGCACCACGCGCAGGTGGCGCGCCAGCCCGGGCACCATCGAGTAGAAGCGCTTCGAACTGCTCATCGCCGAGTGCAGCATCAGCAGCGTCGGCGCGTCACGCCACGGGTCGGTGAAGTCGTCGACGAAATACGCGATGCGCACGCCGTCGCTGGTGGTGAAACTCTGCATGTTCATGATCCGGTCTTCTCGAGGAACTTCAGGTAGGCGATCGCGCAGGCATCCGGTATCTCAGCCGTCATGCCATGCCCGGCGCCGGGGAAGGTCACGAACGTGCAGTCGCGAATGTAGCCCAGCATGCGCTCGTACTCGCTGCGCTCGACCATCGGGTCGGGATCGGGCACCGCGACCATTACCGGGAAGTCGAACCCGGCCAGCCGTTCAGTCCAGTCTTCGCTCGCCATCAACGGCACGAAGCGGGCGAGGTATTCGACGGTCAGGCCCTCGGCCGAATCGAGGTACCACTGCACCTGCGCCGGCGAGGCCTCGCCGATGCGGTCGCGCACCGTCTGCTCGAGGAAGCCGCGCACGCCGCCCTTGCCCACGCGCGCCATCCAGTCGCCCTTCTGCGGGCGGCTGGGCGGGATGCCGGCAGTGGCGGCATACAGTGCAAGCGTGCGCAGGCGCTGCGGCTGGCGGATCGCGGCCTGCCCGGCGATCATGCCCCCGGCGGAGGAGCCCATCACGTGCGCCGAAGACACGCCGAGATGGTCGAACAGTTCGAACAGGTCGAGCGACAGGCGGTCGTGGCTCAGTGCATCGAGCGAGCCCGGCTCGGAGCGGCCATGGCCGCGTGTGTCGGGCCGCACGACGCGATACCGGCGGGCGAGGTGCGGAACCCAGCCGAACAACCGCAGAGAGCTGCCCATGCCCGGGTGCAGCAGCACGACCGTCTGTGCGTCGGCCCAGGGATCGGTGAAGTCGTCTACGCGATAGAAGAGTTTCGTGCCATCGCTCGCGGTCCAGTGGTGTTCGGCTGTCATCCGGTTCATGTCCTCAGAGCCGAGGCAGGTTATCACAAGGCGTCTGCTACCATTTCCCGTTAGGCTGGTATCTGCCGCCCCACCCGCAACCACAAAGGCCATGACGATCGTGCACCTTCGCGCCGCCTCGATAACCCTGCTCGCGGCAGCCCTGCTGCCTGCAGCCGCCCCCGCTGCCGAGTTCCCCGCGAAACCGATCCGCTGGATCGTTCCGTTCGCGCCCGGTGGCAGCGCCGACGCGCTGGCGCGCATCGTGCAACCGTCCTTTGCCGAGGCGTTCGGCCAACAGTTGCTGATCGACAACCGCGGCGGTGCGAGCGGCACTATCGGCTCAGACATGATGGTGAAATCCCCACCCGACGGCTATACGCTGCTGCTGATCACCACTACGCACACCATCAATCCGAGCCTGATGAAACTGCCATTCGACCCGGTGAAGGATTTCGCGCCGGTGTCGCTGATCCTGTCGCAGCCGAACATCCTGGTGGTGCATCCATCGGTGCCTGCAAGATCGGTGAAGGAACTGGTCGCACTCGCGCGTGCGCGGCCAGGCACGCTCGGCTATGCCTCCGGTGGCAATGGCAGCTCGCCGCACCTGTCCGGCGAATTGTTCCGGCTGGTGGCGGGCATCGACATCGTGCACATCCCGTACAAGAGTTCAGGCCCGGGCGTGAACGACCTGCTCGGCGGCCATGTACCGATGATGTTCGTCGGGCCGCTCGCGGTCGACGGCTTCGTACGATCGGGCCGGCTGCGGGCGCTGGCCGTGGCCGATGCGCGGCGCAACGCCGTGTTCCCGGCGGTACCCACCATGAAGGAGGCCGGGTTCGGCGGCGTCGAGACCGGCACATGGTTCGGCATCACCGCACCCGCGGCCACGCCGCGCCAGGTCATCGCAACCGCCAATGCGGCCATGGTCAAGGCACTCGCCAGCCGCGACCTGAAGGCCAAGCTCGACGCCATCGGCGTGGACATCGTCGCCAGCACGCCGGAGGCCTTCGGAACGCACATCACCGCCGAAATCGCCAAGTGGGCCAACGTCGTGCGCAAGGCCAACGTGAAGGTGGACTGAGGCGAGGGAGTCAGTCACTGCCACCGCCGACAGCGCACCGTCTCCATGGAACTCCGCCATCTGCGCTACTTCCTCGCCGTCGCCGAATCGCTCAGCTTCACGCGGGCGGCGGTGGCACTGAACGTCACCCAGCCAACGCTGTCGCAGCAGATCCGCCAGCTCGAGGACGGCGTGGGATGCGCGCTGCTGGATCGGGTCGGCCGCCATGTGCGCCTCACCGCTGCGGGCGAAGTGTTCCGCGAGCATGCGCAGCGCGTGCTGAACGAGATCGACGCGGCCGAGAACGCGCTCGCCGAGCTGCAAGGCCTGATGCGCGGCACGCTGCGCATCGGGGTTTTCCAGTCGTTCAACAGCTCGCTGCTGCCGCCGATCCTCGGCGAATTCAGCGAGACCTATCCCGACATCCGGGTGGTTGTTCGCCAGTTGCCCACACGCGAGATGGAAGCGCACCTCATCCGCGGCGACCTCGACCTGGGCATTGCCTACGTCACGCCCGAGTCCTCGCGCATCGAATCCGAGAAACTGTTCGAGGAAGCGATGACCCTGGTGGTGTCCGATACGCACCGCTATGCGCGCCGGC
>JBILGF010000064.1:0-10037 GCA_044351195.1 Burkholderiales bacterium | reverse complement strand
GATCGACGTTCGACAGGTGGGATGCATCGGGGATGATCACCAGCTGCGAACCAGGCAGGTTGCGATGGATCTCGCGCGCCATCTCGGGCGGCGTGCCATGGTCCTGGTCGCCGACCATCACCAGCACCGGGCAGCGGATCTCGTGCAGCCGGTGCGCGAGGTCCACCCGCGAAATCGCCTCGCAGCAACCGGCGAAGCCCGCCACCGGCGTGGCCACGATGTCGGCACCGATGCGCGCCATCACGTCGGGGCGTGCGGCGCGAAACGGCGCGGTGAACCAGCGCGCGAGCGTGCTCTCGAGCAGCGCCGGCATGCCCTGGGACTGCGCGATGCGGATGCGTTCACCCCACATCTCGAGCGCGTTGGGCGGACGCTTGCTGGTCGTGTCGGCGAGCACCAGGCTCTCGAACACACCCGGGTGCGCGAGGGCGTAAGTCTCCCCTATCATGCCGCCCATCGACAGGCCGATCCAGTGCGTGCGCTGGATGCCGAGATGCGCGAACAGGCCGTGCACGTCCTCGGCGAGGTCGTCCAGCGTGTACGGCCCGGGCGGTGCGCTCGACTGTCCGTGGCCCCGGGTGTCGAAGCGCAGCACCCGGAAGCGCTCGGCGAGCACGTCGAGCTGGTCGTCCCACATCGTCACGTTGCAGCCCAGCGAATGGGACAGCGTGAGCCAGGGACCGGTGCCGCCGGTGCGATCGTCGATCACGCAGTGGATGTCGATGCCGTTGGTTCGGACTTTCATGGGGGGCTCCTGACGTATCATCGGATGATCTCACGCAGCTCGAGGAGCGACATCGTGGCCTACGACCCGAATACCCGGCCGGCCGAACGCCTGCCGCGCATCCCGCCGGAACAGTGGACCGACGAACAGCGCAAGGTCGCCGCCGACATCGCGGCCGGCCCGCGCGGTGAACTGCGCGGGCCGTTCATCGCGCTGCTGCGCAGCCCCGGTGTCGCCGGCCCGATGCAGGAACTCGGCGAGTACCTGCGCTACCGCTCGCCGCTCGACCGCCGGCTGGCCGAGATGGCCACGCTGATGGCCGCGCGCCACTGGACGCAGCAGTACGAGTGGAACTCGCACTACCAGCATGCGATGAAGGCCGGGCTGTCGCCAGAGCTCGCGCAGGCGATCGCAGAAGGCCGCCGCCCGCCGTCGATGGCGAAGGACGAGACCCTGCTCTACGACATGCTGACCGAGGCCCTGCAGAACAAGTGCGTGAGCGACGTCACCTACGAGGCGGCGAAGGCGTTCTTCGGCGAACAGCAGCTGGTCGACCTGGTCATCATCGCCGGCTACTACGCGATGCTGGCGATGCTGCTGAACGTCGCGCGCGCCGCGTTGCCCGAGGGTCGGCAGCCCCAGCTGCCGCCGTTCCCTTACTGATCGCAGAGGTCGGGCGGCCGCGCTCCAGGGGCGGCACGCCCGGCCGCTCAGCTCACAAGCTGCAGCGTATCGGTGTTCGCATAGTCGGAGAGCAGCTCGCATCCGCTTTCGGTGACGCGGATCATGTCCTTCAGCTGCATGCCGTATCCGAAGCCGGTGCGATAGCACAGCGGCTCGATGCTGAACACCATCCCGGATTCGATGACCTGGTCGTCGGTGCGGCCGATGATCGGATTGTTGCCGAGGTAGGGTTCTTCATGCAGGTGCAGCCCGATGCCATGGCCGACGAACGAGATCGGCGCGAGGTCCAGCTCGGTTAGCTTGCGGATGAACGCGCCGTAGACCTCGCGGCAGCTCACCCCGGGCCTGATCATGTCGAGCAGCTGGTACTTGCATTCGACCAGGTGCTTCCAGATGCGTTCGGCATGCGGCGGCGCCTGTTCGACCACTGCCGTGCGGCAGACGCCGGCCTGGTAGCCGCCGATCACCGAGAAGATCTCGACCCGGCAGACGTCGCGCGCGACGAGTACACGCCCGGTGGGGCCGACATTGGGCAGCTGACTGCGTTCGCCGGTGGCGACGATCATCAGCTTGAACTGCTCTGCACCCAGCACATGGATGTTGCGAGTCAGTGCCGCTGCGATGTCCATCTCGGTGTCGCCCGGATGCACCGAGGACAGCGCGTCGGTGATCGCCTGGTCGGCGATGCGAGACAGGCGATGCATCAGCGAGATCTCTTCCGGCGTCTTCGACTGGCGCAGCCGTGCGAGCATCGCCTCGCACGGCTCGAAGCGCGTACCGGGCATCGCGCGCGACAGCGCCGCGAAGTCGCCGGCCGGGAGGTAATCCATCTCGATGCCGATGCGGCCCGCGACCAGCCCGAACTCGCCCAGCGACTGCGACAGCGCGACCATCGGCGAATCGGTGAACTCGGCCCAGATGCGCACCGGCATGTCGGGCGCGCGGTTGCGCACCGTGGTCTCTTCCATGTCGACCGCGACCAGCGCGGTGCGACCGTCGGCGGTGACGATGCTCATTGCATGCCGGTGGCGCATCAGCGGCTGCGACGGCACGACGAAGCCGTTGAGCCAGCCGAAGTTCTCGGGCGACACGGTGACCACGGCGTCCAGCCCGGCCTGCTTCATGGCGGCGACCAGCCGCGCGACGATGTCAGCTCTCAAGTTCTGTCCTCAACGTTCTCTATTCACGGACGAGGTATTTCTCGACCTTCGCCAGGTCGACGTCGATGCCCATGCCCGGACCCGTCGGCACCTCGATGGCGCCGTCGACCAGGCGCATCGGCTCGGCCAGCAGGTCGTCCTTGTAGTAGATGCCACCGACCTGGCCCTGCTGCGCCTCGGCCGGCGTCGATACCGGAACCACGCACGACAGCGTCACCGCCGGCGCGGCCGCGGCCAGCTGGATGTTGGCCAGGTTTCCGACACCGGTCTCGACCGAGCCATTGACGTTGCACAGGATGCCCGCGGCACGGCACACGGCCGCGACTTCCATCGCGCGGTACAGGCCACCCGGCTTGGTGGTGTAGATGGAAACGATCTGTACCGCCCCCTGGGCGATGATCTGGATGACGTCGTGTGCATTCCAGGCGCTCTCGTCGGCCATCACCGGCGTGTCGATCGCGCGCGCGACCTGCGAGATGCGCTCGATGCCCATCACCGGCTGCTCTGCGTACTTGAGGCCGTACGCCTCCATCGCGCGCAGGGTGCGGATTGCTTCGCCCGCGGACGCATAGCCTTCGTTCGCATCGACGCACAGGTCTACATCGGGCCCGACGGCGTTGCGGATCACGCGCACGATCTCGATGTCGCGCTTCGGGTCGACCCCCACCTTGATCTTGATCGTGCGGATGCCTTCGGCGGCGACCTGCGCCACCTCGCGCTCGGCCTCTTCGATGCCGATCAGGCCGATCGAGTGCGTGACCGGCACCCGCATGCGCGATGCACCACCGAGCAGCGCATGCACCGGCACGCCGAGCCGGCGCGCCGCGAGGTCGTAGGCGGCGAATTCGACCGAGGCCTTGGCGTACGGATAACCCTTGACCACCGCGTCCATGCGCTGGTGCAGGAGGGCGGGATTGCCTGGATCGCACCCGGCCACGGCGGGTGCCAGGTAGCGCTCGATCACCAGCGCGACGATCGACGACGACTCGCCGAAGTAGCGGCCGAACTCGCCGCCCCAGTCTTTCAGCGCAGGCGCCTCGCCCCAGCCGACGACACCCTCGTCGTCGGTCATCCGGGTGAGCACGTAACGCCCGATGGGTTCGGTCAGGCCCGTCCACTTGTGTTCACGCCGGGTGGGCAACTGCACCAGCATGGTTTCGACCGAAACGATGCGGCTCATGATCGCATTTCCCGCATGGACTGGACTTCCAAGTGACCTACCCGCTCAGGTTGTCGCGACGTGTTCGTGATCACAGAGCGTGATCGTGAACACGTCGTGTGTCAAGCTGCTGCGGGTCGTGGTGCGGGTCGTGGTGCGGGTCGTCGTTCGTGCGGTCGGGCGGGCGGTGGTGCCGAAATCAGCCGCCCTTGATGCCCGCCTTGCGGATCACCTCGCCGAACAGCTTCAGTTCGGCGCGGATCGTCTCTGCATACTGCTCGGGCGTGTCGCCGACGCCATCGTAGCCCAGCACTGCGAAGCGCTGCTTCACCTGCGGCATCGCCACGATCTTCACGACCGTCTGGTGCAGGCGCGCGACGATATCCTTCGGCAGGCCAGCCGGGCCCAGGATGCCGAAGCGTCCCTCGAGCACCGGCAGCTTGATGCCGAGCTCGATCAGCGTGGGCACGTCGGGCGCGGCCTGCGAGCGCTGCGCCCCGACGTTGGCGAGCATGCGCAGCCGGCCTTCCTTCGCATGGTTGAGCACCGGGCCGACGTCGGCGATCATCATGTCGATCTCGCCGCCGACCACGCCGGCGATCGAAGGCCCGGTACCCTTGAACGCGACGGCCAGCAGTTGTAGCCCGGTGTAGCCGGCGAACAGTTCGCCCGCGACATGGGAGGTCGCACCCGGCCCTGACGTGCCGTAGGTCAGGAAGTTCTTCTTGCCCTTTCCGAGGGCGATCAGTTCCTTCACCGTCCTGGCCGGCACCCGGGGATTGATGGCGATCACGTAGGGCGTGACTACCACCGACGAGACGGGTGTCAGGTCGCGCAGCGGATCATAGATGTTCTTGTAGAGCCAGGGGGCGAGCGTGAAGCTGCTCTGGCTGCCGAGGGTGAGCGTGTAGCCGTCCGGCGCGGCGCGCACCACCACCTCGGAACCGATCGTGCCACCGGCGCCGCCGCGGTTCTCGATCAGGATCGGCTGTCCGAGCAGTTGCGTCATCTCGGGGGCGATCGCCCGTGCGGTGAGGTCGGCCGGGCCACCCGGAGCGAAGCCGAGGATCAGGCGAATCGGTTTCACCGGATAGGCGCCGGCCGCCGACTGGGCCTGCGCCGCCTGCGACGCACCAAGAAAGAGCGCACACCCGATCGCCGTGGCGATCGAGGTGCACGGCACGGAGGACGCTCGGCGGAGGGGAGCGGTGCGGTTGGCGTGTCGCATGGCGGCACGCGCGGGCGTGGGGATTGATCGAGACATGGTCGTTATCTCCTGTGGTTTTCCGGGGCCGGCGATCGGCGCAGGCGGGTACCGCGGCTGCATGGCCTCTTACTGTAAGCAAATTTCCTGCCGCCTGCACGACCCGGCAGCCGTCGTCGACCTCAGGATGTGATCACATCAAGACACCTGCAGCGTGTGCGCGCTTGATGCGACCCGGTTTGACGCATGGCGCGCGCGTCCTCTATTCTCCGGCGACTATCCTTGGGGTGCGCCTGGCGCCGTGCGCCCCGACCCGCACACGACGCCTGTTCGACCCGGAACCCTTCGAGGAGCACACCCCATGCCGGACGGATCGCTGACCGATCGAGGCATCGCCTCCCTGATCGAGCCCGGGCGGGTGCACCGCCGCGTGTACACCGATCCGGCGCTGTTCGAGCTCGAGATGCAGCGCCTGTTCGGTCGCGCCTGGCTGTTCGTCGGCCATGCAACCCAGGTACCGCAGCCGGGCGATTTCATCACCACCGACCTCGGTCGCCAGCCGGTACTGATGACACGCCATCACGACGGCTCGGTGCGGGTGTTGCTCAACCGCTGCACCCATCGCGGGGTGAAGCTGGTGGCCGAACGCCAGGGCAACCGGCAGCGGCTGGTCTGCCTCTACCATGGCTGGACGTTCGATCCCGACGGCACGCTGCTGCGGGTGCCGGTTGACGAAGGCTGCGCGCCGGGCTTCAGGCTGTGCGATTTCAATCTGGCCACCTCGGCACGGGTCGGCATCTATCGCGGGTTCGTGTTCGCCAGCCTGTCTCCCTCGGGGGTGTCGTTCGACGACTGGATCGGCCCGATGCAGCAGAACATCGACGACATCGTCGACCGTGCCCCGGGCGGCGAGATCGCACTCGATGCCGGGGTGCACCGGTACGTGGTGCGCGCCAACTGGAAGATGCAGGCCGAAAACGCGGTCGATTCCTACCATGTCCCGTTCAGCCACGCCTCCACCGTCAACCAGAAGGGCGTGCAGTTCTCGCGCCGCGAAGGCGACAACGAAGGCGCGAAGGTGGTCGAGGGACAGCGCACGGCGCCACAGTGGAAGCAGCGGCGCAGCTACTCGGTGGGCCATGGCCATTGCTGGACCAGCAACACCGAGCTCAAGGAGAGCGAGCGTTCCAGCGCGGTGTACGACGCGTACCGGAAGACCCTCGCCGATGCGGTCGGGGCCGAGCGCGCCGAATGGATCCTCACCCCGCGCATGCACAACTCCCTGCTCTATCCGAACGTGTCGTTCATGGGCCTGAACATGCATATCCGGGTGATCCGGCCGATCGCGGTGGACATGACCGAGGTCAACATCTATCCGGTGCGCCTGGTGGGGGCGCCCGAGGCGATGAACGTGCGCAACACCCGCCTGCTCAACGTGACCCATGCCGCTGCATCGTTCGTGCAGTCAGACGACCTCGAGGCGTTCGCCCGCGCGCAGGCCGGGTTGCAGAGCCTGCAGAGCGACTGGGTGGACATCTCGCGCGGGCTGGGGCGCGAGGAAGCGATCGACCCGCCGGGCGCGCTGCGCCAGATGGCCACCGACGAACTGGTGGTGCGCGGCCAGTTCCGCGCCTGGCTCGACTACATGGCGGCGCCATGATCGACCGGGGCGAGTGCGAGCAGTTCCTGATCCATGAAGCGCGCCTGCTCGACGATCGGCGCTTCCGCGACTGGATGGCCCTGTTCACCGAGGACGGCTCCTACTGGGTCCCGGCCAGCGTCGGGCAGGCCACGCCGTTCGGCCGGACATCGCTGTTCTACGACGACCTCGAGCTGATGCGCACCCGCATCGATCGACTGGAGCATCCGCTGATCCACGTGCAGACGCCGCCGTCGAACACGGTGCACCTGATCGGCAGCGTGAGCGTCGAGCCGGGCACGCCAGCCGCGCAACCGGACATCGGGTTGCCGGCAAGCGACGTGCTGGTGATGTCCTCGGCGATCACCGCCGAGTTCCGCCTCGACCAGCAGCGCACGTTCACCGGTCGCCAGTGGCACTGGCTGCGCCGGGTCGATGGCAGCCTGCGCATCGTGCGCAAGCGGGTCGACCTGGTCAATTGCGAGGCGGCGTTCGAAGCGATCGCGGTACCGGTCTGAACCCCGAAGCGCTCCTGCGGAAAATGGCGCACGCCGTACATCCTGGCCGTGCGCCACGACGCGTTCATCCCGCTGACCCCGTGCTGGTTCCTGTGGCTGCATGCACTGGCCCGGTCGAGCTGGATCGGGCTTCGGCGCGAGGCCGCCCGCGCCTGATCAGCGCGGTGCGACGAACAGTGCCGGCGCCGGCAGGCTGAAGCCGCGCCCGAGCAGCCCCTGGATGCCGTCCCGATCGACAATCGCCAGGTTGACCTGAGGCTCGGTGCCGCTCGTCGCGATACGTCCGGGATCGACGAGCCCGCTCGCAGGATCGACCACCGCCCGCCTGCGTACCAGCGGATCGCCCGCCAGCCAGGCCGCCCACTCCGCAGCGAGCGCCGGCGCCAGGTGCATCGCCTGCCCGCCGAGCCCGCAGAAATCGATCACCGCACTGTCGCCGATCGCGCCCAGTGGCACCGCCGCTTCCCGCCCGTTCAACCGTGCGCCGACCGGCGGTGACGCGGGCATGCAGGTCCAGGCGGTGCGGCCGTGCACACGAAATCCGAACTGCAGACCATTGCCCCCGACCGCAGCGATGCGCCCGGCCTGCGGCTCACCGTCGCCGCCTGAGAGCAGCCAGCCTGCCGCGGCCATCAGCACCGGCAGCACGAAGTTCGCGTTCGCAGCCGGCAGCGCGGCATCCCCGGCCGACAGGCCTGTGATCGCCGCAAGCAGTGCCTCGTTGGCCGTAGCCGTACGGCCATGGCATTCATCGCCGGCCTCGAGCGCCTGCTCGATCACCGCGTCGAGCGCGACCGGATGCGCGCGCAGCCGTGGCGCGAGCACCTGGAAGCCGAACGTCGCGAGGGTCGCCATGCGCCCGAGACAGGCCGGATCGGCCGACCCGAAGCGCAGCGCGGGCGGCGTGCCCTCCACCAGCGGTGCGAGGAAGGTGCGCCGGTTGCTGCCGACCACCGCCAGCGGCATCGATGCCGACACCACCTGCGCCAGCGGCGTCGCCACGCCGGCGTCCTGTGCCGGCATCAGCGTCGCGCGGCCCGACGCGATCAGGCTGGCCGCCTCGCCGGCTGTCGCGGCGAGTCCCTCGAAACACAACGCCTGCGCTGCGGCATTGAGCACCGGCGCCGGTGGTGGTCCGGTGAAGGCCGGTCCGGCGTGCAGCAGTACATGATCGGGCAATGCGGGCAGCGCGGCGCGGCGCGGGACCACGTCGCGCAGGCATGCACCCGCGAAACGCCCGGCCAGCGCAGCGGCGCCGTGCGCCGGATCCGGACTCATGCCGCAGCCCGCTCCGCCCTCGGCAGGATCGCGGCGGTGGCTTCGTATCGGGTGCCTGCGACCAGGCAGAAGTCGGGCTCGAGCAACCGGGTTGCGATCAGGGTGGTCTGTTCGTTGTCCGTCAGCGCGAAGCGGCCGGCTTCGTCATGCAGCACGCTGACATCGGCCGGGTTGCCCGGTCGCAGCGTGCCCAGATCGGAAGGCAGTCCGAAGATCTCGACCGGACTGATCGTCACCATGCGCACGACATGCGCGAGCGGCAGGCCGAGCGCGAGCATCGACGTCATCGCCGAGGCGAGCGAGAAACGCTGCTTGCCGAAGAACATGTGTTCCTGGTCGGAATGCTGCTCGGGCGTTCCCGGCGGCGGCGGCACCGGCGTGTTGTAGCCATGCATGTCGGCGCCGAGCGTGTGCGGCACGACGCCGGCATCGAGCGCGATGCGCGCCATGTTGAAGCTGAAGTGCGACCCATGCCCGACATCGATCTTCATGCCCATGTCGAGCGCCTCGCGCACCACCGGATGCACCTTGCCCTGGCGGTTGACGAATCCGCCGGGATGGCGCGTGAAAGGATGCGCGAGGATGTCGCCCGCCCGGAGCATCGGCACCACTGCCGCGAGGATGTCGTCGGCATCGACCGGCAATCGGCCGGCGGCCTCCACGGCATCGGGCATCGGCCAGAGCTGGCCGAAGTGGATGTACAGCGGCAGGTTCGCGCGGCGACCGATCTCGGTGCAGCGCTTCATCACGTCGTTGCCCCAGCGCGCGGCGCCGCCGACTTCGGCATGCGCCTTGAAGCCCTTCACGAGGTCGGCATTGGCCTGCGCCGATTTCACCGCCGCGTCCACGTCGATGCAGTCGGGCCGGTAGAGAGAAGGGTAGTAGTGGCCCTCGAGCCCGCCGACCAGGTAGGCCGACAGATAGGTGAAGATGCGCGACCGGCTGGTCTCGACCACATGGGCGCGGAACGCCGGCATCGTGATGCACGAGGGCCCGCCCTGGTCGATCAGCGTGGTCACCCCGGAATGCACGCCGCACATGTCGGCATCGAGGCCGAAGCGTCCGGTGACATGCCGGAACACATGGGCATGGGTATCCACCATGCCCGGGATCACCAGCCGTCCGGAGACGTCGATCACCTCGCGAGCCACCACCGCCTCGCCATGGGGCACGATCGCGGCCACGCGGCCGTCGGTGATGCACACGTCAAGCCGTCCATCCAGTCCCTGGGCCGGATCGACCAGGTGCCCGCCAACCAGTGCCTTGTCGAACATCAGCATCCTCCGTCTGTTCAGCCGTTGTACGCCGTGCGCGCGCCGCACGGTCGCAGGCCACGCGATCGTTCGCCACCGCGGCGAGGCGTCTGTGCCACGGGAAGAGCGAATCCCGTGCCAGCGAACCGGCGCGGCAGTGCGGTCAGGCGGCCAGCACGCCGGTCGAGGCGCCCCGTGCGGCCGCGCAGGCCCGGTGCACATGGTCGATGGCCGCCACGCGGGCACCGCATGCATCATGCGCCTCGAGCCGGGCGAGCAGCCTGCGCAGTTCGGCCGCGCTCTCGCGCGCCCTGCCCGCGCGCTGCATCGAGCGCGCGCGCAGGAAGGTGATGCGTGCCACCAGCCCCTGCAGCAGTTCGGCAATGACCGCGCTTTCGCAACCGCCGAGCATCACATC
>JBILGF010000445.1:0-2975 GCA_044351195.1 Burkholderiales bacterium | reverse complement strand
ACATGGCGCCGCTTGTCCGGGGCATAGCCTTCGCCCTGGATCAGGTTGGTCGCGAGCACGATGTCGCGGTGGGTGTCATCGATGGTCAGCACGCCCTCGGTGCCGACGATGCCGACCTCGAGGCTGTACACCGCGCCCGGCCAGACTTCCGGCAGGCCCCAGCTGAGCACCCCGCTGTACACCGTATCGTCCGAGAACGTGATCGTGTAGGCGGTGCCGTCGATGCCGTCGCAGATCGGCTTGAGCGCCTTGTTCACCGAGCGTGCATAGACTTCGACGGCGGTCTTCGCCTCGAGCATCCACATGCACATGTCGAGTGCATGGGTGCCGGAGATCACCATCGGCGAGATCTCAGCCGGGTTGTCGGTGCGCCGGTAGTTGTCGAGCGCGACCAGGCGGTTCATGAAGCCGCGCGAGGTGACCATCGTCACGTCGCCCAGCGCACCGGTGCGCACCTTCTCCTTGGTCACCAGCCAGCGGCGGCGGAAGCGCTGGGTATAGCCGACCACCGCGTCGAGCTTCGCCTCGATGATCGCCTTGAGCACCATCTCGGATTCCTCGAGATCGGTGGCCAGCGGCTTCTCGATCATCAGCGAGATGCCGCGCTCGCAGGCACCGAGGATCGGGTCGACATGCAGGTGCTCGTCGGTAGAGATCACGGCGGCGGTGACCTCGGGGCGACGCAGCAGCTCCTTGTAATCGGTGGTGACGAAGTCGGCACCGATCTGCTCTGCCACCAGCTTGCCGCGCGCTGGATCCTTCTCGGCGATGCCGATCCACTCGACCGACGGGTGGCGACTCGCCACCGCGCCGCGGATCAGGCCGACACGGCCCGCGCCGACGATGGCAAGGCCGATGCCCTTCGCGTTCCTGTTCATGGTGTTCCTCCGGGATGGTGCACGGGAACCTCGAAGGCCCCCGCATTTACGGTAACGGCTGGAGAGCGTCGCTTCGCTCGGAAGCTGCGGATCAGCCCCTCGACTCGGGCAGCGGCAGGCTGACCGGCTCGTTGCGCTCGGCAGAGATGTCGGCAGCCACGTAGACCTCCATCACCTGGCGCGCCTGCTCGGCGGTAACCAGCACCGGCCGGTCGAGCGCGCAGGCCTCGATGAAGTGGTCAGTCTCGGGCGCCATCGCGCCGGCATAGGTGTGCTCGACATACTCGCCCGGCATCGTCGACATCGGATGCACGATGCCGTTCTTCACCGTCGACAACTGCGTGTCGCGATGGGTGTCGTCGATGATCAGCGCGCCTTCGGTGCCGATCAGTTCGATCCAGGTCGACGAGAAGTTCGGGTAGGCCGGAGGCAGGCTCCAGCCACCGCCGACCATCATCGATAGCCCGCTGTCCATCGTGACGATGAGGTACTGGGTATCGGGCACGTCGGCGCCGCTCATCTCGCGCATCGCGCCGTAGTTGTTCTGCGAGTACACCCGGATCGGCTTGGCCGGTGCGAGGCACCAGAGAAGGAAGTCGAGGTCGTGCGTGGACTCCATCGCGGCCGGCGACAGCTTGCTGCGGCCGGTGATCTTCTTGCCCAGGCTGCGGCCGATATGGCGGCTGACCAGCGCGCTGACCGGCCGGCCGAGCGTGCCGTCGGTGGCGCACTTGTGCACGTAGGCGTACTTCGGGTTGAACCGCTGCGAATAGCCGATCGTGAATTTCACGCCGTTGCGGCGTGCGATCGCGATGAGTTCATCGGCCTCGTGGATCTCGATGGAGATCGGCTTCTCGAGGAACACGTGCTTGCCGCGGGACAGGCAGTCCTTCGCCATCGGGTAGTGCAGGTGTTCGGGCGTGGCCGAGATCATGTACGCGTCGATCGCGTCGTTCTTCAGCATCTCCTGCCAGTCGGTGGTCGCCGAGGTGGCGTTGCATTTCTGCGCCATCTCGGCCAGGCGGTCGGGACGGATCTCGCACAGGTGCAGTTCGTTGACCAGCGGGTGGCGCGCGCTCGCCTCGGCCCGGATGCCTCCGCACCAGCCCACGCCGATGATCCCTACATTGATTTCTCGTGCCACGGTGTGCTCTCCATCAGGTTCGATTCGTGACCGCGATGGTACCGACCCGTGGCGATGCCGGGCAAATGTCAAATGCGTATCCGTGCCATGCCGGAATGGCATTGCAGCAGCCGTCGGCATCGCGCCTGCCCGCCCGGAAAGCGGTGCCATCATGGCCGGTTGGAGGCTCGGCGCATACCAGATCCGTATCGCGTGGCCCGGCCGGAATCGGATATCCTCCGGCCCATGGACCTGCGCAGCATCCGCCACTTCGTTCACATCGCCGACACCGGCAGCATCACGCGCGCGGCGGGCCAGCTCGGGATCGCGCAGCCGGCACTGACCCGCCATGTGCAGGCCATGGAGGCCGAGCTGGGCGCACCGCTGCTCGAGCGCATGCCACGCGGCGTACGCCTGACCGCGGCCGGGCGCAACTTCCTCGAGCATGCGCGGCGCATGCTGCGCGAGATGGATCGCGCGCAGGCGGAACTCGCCCATTCGACGCAGCCCGCTGGCGGCCGGGTGATCCTCGGCGTGTCCCCCACCACCGCAGCCTGGCTGGTGCCCGGGTGCGTCGAGCGCTGCCGTCGACAGGCCCCCGAGGTCGCGATCAAGGTGGTCGAGGGCTTCAGCCCGCAACTGGCCGACGCGCTCGGCGCCGGCCGGGTCGACGTCGCCCTGCTCACCAATCCGCAACCCGCGCGCGCGTTGCGCTATACACCGCTGCTGTCCGAGCCGATCGTGGTCGTCGGCCCGCGCGGCGCGGCGCGGGCAAGGCCGTTCTTCACGCTGGCCGAACTCGCGCGTACGCCGGTCCTGATCACCGACGGCATCCGCGGCGCGCTCGAAGACCAGCTCGCGCGCGCCGGGGCGCGCCTCAACGTCGAGGTCGAGATCGACTCGATCGAGGCCATCCGCGCGCTGCTGCTGCGCGGATCCACCCATGCACTGATGCCGGTGTCGACCTTTCACGA
>JBILGF010000444.1:0-2985 GCA_044351195.1 Burkholderiales bacterium | reverse complement strand
CTGGCGGTCTGCGTGGCCTACCGGGCAAAGCTGTTCGAAGTGATCGGCGGCCTGGGCAGCGACCCGTCCGCGCGCCGTTTCGTGGCCAACGTGCTGGTGGCGTTCATTCCGGCGATGGTGTTCGGTGCCGCTCTGCATGGCCTGATCAAGACCTACCTGTTCTCGCCGGTGACCGTGGCGGTGGCCCTGATCATCGGCGGGGTGATCATCCTGTGGGTCGAGTCACGGCCGCGCCAGGCGCGGGTGCGCGACATCGACGACATGACCTGGCTCGATGCGCTGAAGGTCGGCCTCTGCCAGTGCGTGGCGTTGTTTCCCGGGGCCTCGCGCGCCGGCTCGACGATCATCGGCGGCATGCTGGTCGGCCTGTCGCGCGAGACGGCGACCCGCTTCTCCTTCTTCCTCGCGATGCCGACGATGGCCGCGGCGGTCACCTACGACCTGTACAAGAGCGCGGGCATCCTGTCGTGGGACGATGCCGGCGTGTTCGCCACAGGTTTCATCGCGGCGTTCATCACCGCACTGGTGACGGTCCAGGCCCTGCTGGCCTATGTGTCGCGGCACAGCTTCGCGCCGTTCGGCTGGTACCGGATCGTGCTCGGGCTGATCGTGCTCTGGTACTTCTGGTAGCCGCGCCAGCCGCTGCCGCGCCTGCTGCGGCATCATGCGAGTCTTCGAGACCGGAACCACCGCCGAGGCTGTTCACCATGCGTACGATCCTGCTTGTCCTCCTGCTCATCGTTCCCCTGGCCCTCGACGGGCAAGCCGCCGCGCAGACCGCGCGTGAGTACGACGCGCAAGGCCGCTCGGTCGGCCGCAGCGAACAGCGCGGCGACACCATCCGCGAGTACGACGCCCAGGGCCGCGCGGTCGGCCGAGCGGAGCAGCGCGGCGACACCCAGCGGCGCTATGATACTCAGGGCCGTGCGGTCGGGCGCAGCGAGCAGCGCGGCGACACGACGCGCCATTACGATGTCCAGGGACGCGCCACGGGACGCAGCGAAGAGCGGGGCGGCACCACCCGCCACTACGACGCGCAGGGCCGCGCCACCGGCCGATCCGAGACATCCGGCGGCGTGACGCGCCACTACGACGCACAGGGCCGCCAGGTCGGCCGTACCGAACAGTCGCGCTGAGCGCCGACGCGCCGCCGTCTCAGCCCTGCGACCAGGGCAGCCCGGCCGCGCGCCAGCCACCGATCGTGTTGCGATGTGCGTTCTCGTCCCGGTCGCCCTCGAACCCCTCGAGCACGTTGTAGCAGGCGCCGAAGCCGGCCGCGGTGGCTGCCACCGCCGCATCATGCGAACGCCCCCCGCTGCGGCAGAGGAACAGCAGCGGTGCCGCCCGGTCTACCTTGCCGGCCAGCGTGTCCAGGAAGGCTGCGTTGGGCACCATGCCCGGCCAGCTCTTCCACTCGATCTCGAGCGCGCCGGGCACCCGACCAACGTATTCCCACTCGGCGCGGGACCGGACATCGACCAGCCTGGCGGCCGCGTCGTGCTGCAGTAGCGCCCAGGCTTCCGCCGGTTCCAGCGCGCCCGCATACGGGACATCCAGGGCGCGGCCTCGTTCCCGGGCGCGTTCGAGCAGGGCATCGATGTTGGCAAGGCTCATCGTTTCCTCCGTGGCAAGGGGTCGCACCGGGCCACAGTCTACTCCGGGCGATTCCGGTACAGGAAGCGCACCGGCAGCGCCGCCGGCAGGCCACCCTGCGCGCGTGTCGTCGGGGGGTGCGGGCAATGGATGCACCAACAACGGGCATAATGCCGCTCCGTGCACCGAAACGATGCGGTCGCCTGTGACAGGTACGACGGTCTGGAAATAACACGCTGTTTTGAAGAGACTTCGGCCTGGCATCGATTTGGCACGCTTCATGCTGACGGGAACCGCTGCCGTCGATCGGTCCCTGTCGCACCCGGATCCGCACGACACACTCATTTCATCCTGCAAGCGACGACGAAGAATCGAGGAGAACCATGGCCACTGGCGCCGACGTACTGAAAATGATCAAGGACCACGAAGTCAAGTTCGTGGACTATCGCTTTACCGACACGCGCGGCAAGGAACAGCATGTCTCGGTGCCGTCGCACACTGTCGATCTGGCCAAGTTCGATGACGGCCATGCCTTCGACGGTTCGTCGATCGCCGGCTGGAAGGGTATCCAGGCGTCCGACATGCTGCTGATGCCCGATGTTTCCACCGCGCGGATGGACCCGTTCACCGACGAGCCGACGCTGATCCTGACCTGCGACGTGGTCGAGCCGTCCGACGGCAAGGGCTACGATCGCGACCCGCGCTCGCTTGCCAAGCGCGCCGAGGCGTACCTGAAGTCCACCGGCGTCGGCGATGTCGCGTACTTCGGCCCCGAGCCCGAATTCTTCGTCTTCGATTCGGTCACCTGGCATGTCGACATGGCCGGTGCCATGTGCAAGGTGGTGTCCGAGGAAGCGCCGTGGGCCAGCGGCCACGAGTTCGAAGGCGGCAACCGCGCGCACCGTCCGGCGGTCAAGGGCGGCTACTTCCCGGTGCCCCCGGTCGATTCGCTGCAGGACATCCGGTCGGCCATGTGCCTCGCACTGGAAGAGCAGGGCGTCGAGGTGGAAGTACATCACCATGAAGTCGCGGCCCCCGGCCAGTGCGAGATCGGCACCAAGTTCGCCCCGCTCGTGCAGCGCGCCGACTGGATCCAGATCCTGAAGTACACCGTGCACAACGTCGCGCACGGCTACGGCAAGACCGCCACGTTCATGCCGAAGCCGGTGGTGGGCGACAACGGTTCCGGCATGCACGTGCACCAGTCGATCTGGAAGGACGGCACCAACCTGTTCGCCGGCAACGGCTATGCAGGCCTGTCCGAGTTCGCCCTGTACTACATCGGCGGCATCATCAAGCATGCGCGCGCGCTCAACGCGATCACCAATCCGGGTACCAACTCGTACAAGCGCCTGGTTCCCGGCTTCGAAGCGCCGGTGCATCTGGCCTACT